>JANPGA010000247.1:0-3178 GCA_031423735.1 Bacteroidota bacterium
CTTGTATAAAATAACTATCAGGTTGATTAGCTGACTTCGTTTCATTTTGCAAATACAAAGTTTGAGTTACATTGTTTGGTACAAATCGCCTTATCAACCGACCACCATTTCTATCAATTGCAATACGTGGCAATCCTCTAAACGAATTATAATTAGCAAAATCTAATGTGCTTCCTGCATTTAAAATAAACGCTGCATCATAAACAGTAACACATGGATCAATGATAAGTTTACTACCACTTGCTAAGCGGTACAACGAACTATATTTTGCATCATCAAGCACAGCAGGATCATGCGGAAATAATGGATCCTCGCAACGTAAATCCGTAATAACAGGAACTTGTCGTTGATCTAGCGTATAAGGTCCACCATTCTCAGGGGTATCATCACGATTCACTTCAACTACTGAAGGATAAACTCCACGTATAGTTTTAAAAGTATAGCCAGTAGGGAAATGTAAATTGGATGCAGTAATGGTAACATCACTAGGATTGAAAATTACTTGATCAATTGGATTGATGTCAGTTAAATTAAAATCAGTATCGATGAAGTAGTGATGCTGAATGCCTCCCATTGTTAAAAAATTTTGAAGACTGTTCGGATCTTCTTTATATCCTGCTAGTTCTTTCCCTCTAGATTGCCGTGCTGGTGATGTAAGCACTGAATAAGATGGAAAATAGATGTAATTATAGGTTGAACCAGTATTAAAATTTCCATTTGAATTGGGTTTTGAGTTTAGAAAGGTACAAGAAGGTAAGTTTATTATGTCAGAAAACAAATAATTATCTATTGCACCATTATTTAAAATATTATTGGAAATAGCATAATTATATGGATGGCTAACTTGATTTTTTATAATTAATAATTCAGGATAAAATGCAATATCCCAATCATCCTGACTACATCCTGTAATACAAGGTGGATAATATCTCATACGACCTCTAGTATTGTCGTAAACCCAAGATATTGAATAGATAATTGGTCCAAGCGGATTTGTTGATGGTCCACAATGGACGTTTAATGTATGCTTAATTGCAGTATGGGGTAATAACTTTGCATTTGAAGTACTTGTAAATGCATAATTTTGAACAAAAGAATTTGAAATAAGTGTTTGTCTGTTAGAGTTAGTGTTGGAATTATCCAATATTAAGTCAACTGGCAGTTTATTCGATAATTCACCCCATTTAAATGTTAATCCATTATATGAAATTTTAGGCATTACAAGTTCTCTAATTGATAACGGTGTATTAGAACTACCGACACAACCAAAAGGTAAGTAGGCACATGACGTTTCAAAAGGAAATGATACAACTTCCATTTCATATGTTAAAGCTATTAGATTTGAATTAAAAAATTGCTTCCAAGGAAATACATCAGTCATAATTTGGTATTCTCCTGAATAGGGTCCTAATTGAGTCAACCTCATAATGTCGTAAGGATGGCTCCATGAATTTGGCCATATCTCCCAATCATTCATTAAATTAGACGAAGGAAGATTTTTATATGGATTAATTATATCTTGTCCAAAACATAATATTTTAGAAAACAAAATAAACATTATAGTCAGTGCTATTTTCATGATTTAGGTTTTAATTATTTTAAAAATTCGGAATCGGCCTAATTTACTTTCTAAAGAAAAGAAATACAAGCCAGCCTTATAACTTGTAGTTGGAATTTCATAATCCGAAGAATTTGAAATAGTATATTTATTTATTAATTGCCCAATGGAATTATAAATAGTTAAGTTGTATACACTTAATTTATCCAGACCATCAATTCGAATAAAATCAGAGAAAGGATTTACATAAGAAATTGTTTCTTCGTTTGTAATAATCTGTTCTGTTAGTAAAGTTGAAATGCAATCTGTTGAAGAAGTCATGATAATAGGTGAATAAGATATCCCAGAAAATTCATTTATGGAAATACTGTTTTTAATAATAGTAGTGTCAACTACTGGAAATAACGATGTAGTATCAACCATTATTACTGGCTGATTATTATCAATACATCCTACACCATTTACATTAGTTTTAGTTAATAACATATTAAAATTATAAAATGAAGAACCCCATCGCAACATGCCAAGCCATAACAGATTATTTTTATAATTAATAATTTGGTTAAATGAAGCAAATGGCGATGATAAATTGGAATCTAAATAAATTCTCGACACCTTCATTACATTCCCATTTTTATCCATATTATAAAGGTTAAAGGCTAAAGATGTTACAAATCCAGTATTGTTAGGTAGATATAAAGATTGGTTAAAAGAAGGAGAACCTTGAAAGTCCCAATATTTTTTGGCCCATAACACATTAAATGAAGTATCTAATTCGGCAAAACAATGTTTTCCAATTAGTGTAGAATCAACCGTTGTGAATCCAACTAATATTTTATGATTGTCTGAGATATCTAAATTATAAAAGGAATTTGACGTTAATGTATCAGTTAATATAGTAACACTATTTTCATTAGAATGTAAATTTAACTTCATCAGAAAACAATCAGAATAATAATTAAAAAAATCAGTATAAGCATATCCTAATATCCAATAATTATCTTCATTAACAGTATGATCTACTTTTGCTAATGCAAATGAAGAGCTTAGATGTGAGCCTAGTTTAAAAGAATTAGAATATAAAATAGATCCGGAATTATTACTTATCCCAATAATTATTCCTGATAAAATTTTATCAGATATACTATCAGTCTGAACTGATCCGAAATAAAAAACTGTATCGCCAATAGTGGTTAAGTACTTTATATTTATCCCGCCGTATTGACTTCTATAATTTTTAGTCCAAATAGTATCTCCATTTAAATCAACTTTAATTAATGTACATGATCCTTGATTCTGAGAATAAGAATAGCAATTTAGAATTAAAGCACTATCAATTGTTTTGGTTATATCTATTGCTTGTTTATTGGTGCTGTCAGTATAATTTTTTGACCATATAATATTAAAATTTGAATCTGTCTTGGCAAGTACTAAGTCATTATAACCTAAATTATTTTGAACGTTTCCAAAAATGTAATTTATTGTATCATTAAATTTTAAAAAATAATTTGCTATTTCTTTACCATTATTTATATCATAATTTTTTTGAAAATACTGTTGCGCATCTAAGTTATTATTCACTCCAAAAACTAGAAGTATAAACATAGCAATCCCAATACA
>JANPGA010000248.1:0-4653 GCA_031423735.1 Bacteroidota bacterium
TTAAGTGTAACAATTCCATCTTTAATTAATGCAGGAATGTATCGAATTGTTGTTACAGGAAATAATTTTCGAGGATCAGTATCTATCGTTGTAAATTAATTTCCCCCCTGAAGTACAGACAGCGTCAGACTTCAGGGGGGAGTTTTTTAAAACGACAACGTCACTCCTGCCATGCCAGTAAAACGGTAGCTAGGATATCTGTAATATTTAAAATCTTGAGCAAATCCTAAATTGTTTAGTTGAACAAAAACCGAAATTAATTTGGTGTAGCGATAATCAATGCCAAGGTTCACATCAAAAAAACTTTTTAATTTTCCATATTGAGGAGTTCCTGAAGGATATTCTATTCCATAGGATTCACCATTATAAAACATATCCAACTTCGCAGTAATTTTTTCTGCAATTGTATATTCACCATTCAGACCAAGTTTTATTGTAGGAGTATACAACGGATGTTCTAGTTTATCTGTTTTGTAATTATTGTATAAAACATTTGCTCCAACCGAAATTTTCTCTCCCATTTTATATTCAAGGGAACCTTTTACGGTGAATAAATTTACTTCGTCATATACATTCGTAAAAGTTACAGGGTAAGTTAATGAGTCGATGTTGAAATAAAAGGATTGGTTTTTTAATCTGCCATAACTTCCTTCTGCCAGAAACATTACATCATGAGCCAATTTTATTTTTGCTCCTCCATTAATAGTAATTTTATTATTAGTGTTTTTAATTCCAACAAAATCACCAACAAATGGATTTTCTTTATTGAATGATCGTAAATCATTTCTAATTATATCGCCATTGATTCCTGCAAAGACAGAAAGTTGATCATCGATAATTTGATAGTTTGCATTTACCTTTGGATAGAGATGGTAGAATGTTTCGCCTTTGTTACTTTCGATTACAACATTAGCACCAATGTCGATCAAGTAAAGATTTTTCTTAATTTTTAATGTTGGTAGAAAACGAAATATCCCACGAGTATATTTTTGTAATGGTTGATTTATACTTATCGACTCGTAAGAAATATTTCCATTCACCAATCCAAGATCAATGTTTTTTCCTATTCCTGCAGAAAAACCGATACTTGTTTCGCTGCTTGATCTATTGTCTTTAAAGGAATAAAAATCTATTCCACCATTATAAATAAGTTCATCTTTTTTCTGACTTAAACTCGACAAAGTAAATTTTCCATTTACATCATTCATGCGATGTTTAGTTTCACCTTTAGTATATAAATCGGGAGGAGAATTGTAACCATAATAATGAACAACTCTACGATCTAAATTTATATTTGCTCCTAAAGAAAATTTAGGGAAAAATCTCGTTCCATTTAATCCAAGTAAGTTGCTACTATTTCCTGGATAACCGTAATCTTTAATTTTACCTGTTGAAGATAAATGCTTAAAGCTAATTCCTGCAACAAATTCTTTGGAGCGTAATGAATTATAATAGAAATCGAGCATCGGCATGTTTTCTAATCCATAACCAGCTTTTACGAACCCTCTATATAATTTTTTTATGTTTTCATCTTTAATTTTAACTGGCTTAATTGGTGTTAAATTATAGTTTGAGTTCATCGGACGTGGATCAACTTCATAATTTAAAATGGAAGACTTTGAAGATGTTGTATCGATTGATGGTGTTATGTTTAATTTGAAAGCATCATTTAAAACAGGCTGATATGATTTCAAAATAAGTACATCTGATTCTCCAATATTTTTGAATTTTACCGAGTCAGGTTTTGTTTGAGCAAAAATTATTGATGGTAAAATAGTTAAAGCTAGTATGAATAATATCGTGGTTGATTTCATTTTTTGATTTGATTTAAAGTAAGTCTTCATGTTAATTTTTTTTCTCTTTACTTAAATCGGTTTCTTGATCAGGTTGTTCGTCTGGTTTTTTTAGATCTTGAATTTCAACTTTTGAAATCTCTTGGTATCGTTGCTCTGCTTGCGCTTTAATGTCCTCTAAATCTTCTGGATTATGTTGGTAATTATCGATAATAGATTTTAATGTTTCCTTAGCTTGAAAGGTGTCTTTAAGTGCAACATAGTTATTTGCCAATAGATAAAAACTTTTTGCAATCCAAAAGTCGTAGGCTGGTACTTGATTAATTACTTCGAAACATTTCGTTTGCGAGATTTTATAATTTGCTAATTTGAATTCTATATAAGCTAAGTTGTATTTTGCTTCGGCAGCAGTAGCTCCTGATTGTTTTGAAATATCAGAGAACTCACGTTTAGCAGATAAATAATCATTATTTAGTAATGAACATCTACCATAGATTAAATGTGCTTCCGCTTGATTTTCATTGGATACTTTTTCGGCTGAGAGTAATTTTTGTGCATACAAAATTGCAGAATCATATTTTGCATTTCTATAGTAGCTTCGCATTAAACCAAGTTGTGCAGTAATAATATTATCTCTTAAATCAGCATTTTGTTCAAGCTTTGAATATTGCTCAATAGATTTTTCGTAATTCTTATTTTTGAAATTTAAATTCGCCGCTTTGGTCAACGATTTTTCAGTGTAAATATTTTTAGGTTGTGAAAGCACATCTTCATATCCAAGTAGTGCTGCTTCAAAATTACTGTTCCTGAAGTCGCATTCTGCTTTATAAAAAGTAGCATTTAAGCGATAAGCTCCTGAAGGAAATTGTTGTAAGTAGTGATCGAAATCTTTTGAAGCATCCTCAAAATTACTTTTCATATAACGTTGTTCAGCCGCTTCATAGGTAATAGAATCCTGAGCACCTATACTTATGCTTGCATTAGGGATATTCTTTACAAAAGCAAAATAATCATCTGGCTTTCCGTTAGCAATATAGATATTTTTAATAGAAGTTAATGCTTCCGTTGCTTCTGGAGTTCCCGGATATAAACTAATTACTTTTTTAAAACTTTCAAGGGCTTGTTCATCTTTGTTATCGTTATAGTAAATGAGACCTGTATTAAGTTGTGCTTGTTTTAAATAATTGCTTGACGGATGCTCTTTCATTAATTTTGCAAAAAGATCAATCGCACTAGAGCTATTTCCAAGAGTCATTTGAGCTTTACCTTTTTCATATAGAGCATCTGCCTTATACTTAGATTTAGGATAGTTACTCAGTAACGATTGCATTGTATTCGATTTTGATTCAAGATTTCCTTGTAACCCTTGAATCAAACCTTTTTGAAATGCGCAATAATCGCTAGAGCTTGCTTTGTTATCGATAGCTTGATTATAATAATTGAGTGCGTTATCGAAATCTCTTAATGCATAGAAACAATCACCAGTTCGGATTAAGCAATCATCATATTTGTTTTTCTCGGTATCTTCTTTTTTGGCAAGATATTTTCTAAACCATGATTGAGCTTCATCATAATTGTTTTGTGAAAAGTAACAATATCCCATGTTGTAATTTGCAAGATTATACATGGTAGTATTAACCGATCCTGGGTTAAATATAAAAATTCGATATTGTTTTATGGCAGCATCATATTTTTCTTGTTTGTACAACACTTCAGCTTTCCAATACATTGCTTGTGCTCTTAAAATCGGATCTACATCGTTTGTAATTGCTTTTTCAAACATGTTTATCGATTTGTCATTATCTCCATCATTATAAAATTCAACGCCTCGATAATAAGCTACTTTCTGATAAGCTTCTTTAGCTTTAGTGTTTTTGTTTTTAATTTTATCTAAAGCTAATAATGCATCTTTATAATTACGTGTTGTTAGATAGAGCTGTGCAATTAATTCATTGGCTTCATCAGTATATTTCGAATTTGGATAATTTTTCAGAAAATCAACAAAAGCATTAACTGCAACTGGCTGGTAATTTAGTTCGAATGATAATTTAGCATAATTAAATTGTGAAGCTTCTTTAATTGTTTTACTATAATCTAATTTTGACGCTGATTGAAAAGCATTTCTCGCACTTTGTTTATTATTAGTTTTAAGGAAACAGTCGGCCAGGTGGAAGTAAGCATTTTGAGCAAGTGAATCTTGAGGACCAACAACTCTTTCAAAATTATTTATTGCGGATTCATAATTTGCGATTCTATATTCACAATAGCCAATACTATATTGATCATCTCTTGATATATTGGGAACCGCCGCAGAATAATTAGTAAAATAAATCATAGCATTTTTGTAGTCCCCTTTACGGTAATAGGATTCAGCGATGATTCTAGTTATGTCATTACTATTTTGTGGGCTTATTGACAAAATAGGCACTGAATATTTTATTACTTCATCATATTTTCCTTGCTCATAATAAATTTGGGTGATGTAATATGGAACTAATGGTGCAAAGGTTGCTGATGAATCAAGTTTTTTGAAATACTCAATTGCTGTTTTGTAATTATTATTGGAATAGGCAATATGTCCATAATAATATTGAGCGGCAGTTTGATATTTTGAACTTACATTTAAGAGTTCATAGAAACTTTTAGCAGCTTTTTCATTATCACCTTTTGAAAAATAGCAATATCCTGTTTTGAAATAATATTCAGATACTTCTTCAACACTTAAATAATAGACGTCTGCTTTTTCAAAAGCTGGAAGCGCATTTCTATATTGTTTAATACGATAATAATGTTTACCAAGATAGAACCAGGCCAAGGGAGCTTTTGTGCTTTCTGGATTTTGTTCGGTGAAATTGGCAAG
>JANPGA010000249.1:0-2568 GCA_031423735.1 Bacteroidota bacterium
TTGCAATAAAGCCGTCGCCAAAAAATTTGGATTTTACTTTACCTATGATTCCATTAAATGGTTTTTCATCTTTTTCCATCTGAGTAAGGATAGATTCTCGTTCTTTTTTTGAGCAAGAAATAAAACCTTTACTGTAAACAGAATGACTTAAAGATTTCACATTTTCTAAACCACGAATAAAATTATTTTGTGTTTTACGACTTGCACAATCATCTAATAATAAAATTATTATTTCTTCCGATTGCACATCCTTAGCTCCTGGAGTATTTGTACGGGGAATAATGGTTTCGGCGAGTTCAGCAATTAATAATTTCTCATCATGAATACTGCTAATTTTTTCGTTTTTAGTATTCTTATAAAAATAATTCGCTGCAAATGCTCCACCAATCAAGGCGGTCATTCCTGCTATCGCTTTACGCCTATTCATCAGCTTTTATTTTGAAGATAAAATATAATCTACCATTTTTTCTACTTCTGCCTTATCTAAAGTTGGATGCGCTTGCATTGGCACTTGACCCCAATTTCCAGAACCACCTTTAATCACTTTTTCACAAAGCAATTCAACATTTTTTTTGTTGTTAGGATATTTCTCGGCAATTTTTTTAAACGAAGGACCAATTAATGTTGCATCCAAATTATGACAGGAATAACAATCGGTTGATTTCATGAGTTTAGCACCTTCAGCTAAAGGCTCTTCTTCAGTTTTTGCAACATTTGAAGTATCCGAATAAACCGACTCAGTTGTAGGAGTTGCTACAGTTGGTTCATTCGATTTCTGATCAGTATTCTCATTTGAACAGGAGGAAAATGTTCCCATTCCAATCATTAATAAGCAAACAATTTTTAAATATTTCATAAGTTTTAATAAATGAATTTAATTCAGTTCTCTTTATACTCTAAAATGTTAAAAAAGTTATCGCTGATAAACAAACAAATCTAACATAATTTTTGAATGAACAAATATTGATCTAAACTTTTAATAAACAATCATTATTTAGTTAAATATGCACCTAAATCCATCAATGAATATAGTGAATTTTACTAATCATTATTCACTACCTTTGGAATCCAAAATTCAAGCAACCAAACTTTATGAAACATATAATTGAACTATCTAAAAAGTTACTTTTTTTTAGCTTTATTGTAACCTTTACAAAATCTAGTGCACAATCTTCGTCAGAAATCTACCAACGAATCAAAAAATTGGATGTTTTAGGGTCGGTTTTGTATGTTGCTGCCCATCCTGATGATGAAAATACCAGGTTAATTAGTTACTTATCGCAAGAAAAATTATACCGTACCGGATATCTTTCTCTCACTCGTGGTGATGGCGGACAAAACCTAATTGGATCAGAACAAGGTGTTGATTTAGGATTAATTCGTACGCGTGAGTTGCTGGCAGCCCGAGCGATTGATGGTGGTGAACAGTTTTTTTCACGTGCATATGATTTTGGCTATTCGAAAACTGCTGATGAAACATTTCGTATTTGGAATAAAGATCAAGTATTAGAAGATGCTGTTTATGTAATTCGTAAGTTTAAACCTGATGTTATTATTTGCCGTTTTCCTGCTGATAGTCGCGCTGGACATGGTCACCATACAGGAAGTGCTATGATTGCCCGTGAAGCCTTTGATGCGGCGGCTGATCCTAATAAATACCCAGAACAAGTTAAGGTTTTAGGTACCTGGCAAGCTAAAAGAATTTTATGGAACACCTTTAGTTTCGGTTCAACAAATACTACTTCTCCCGATCAATTTAAAATTGATGTTGGCGGTTACAACACATTACAAGGAAAAAGTTACGGCGAATTAGCTGCCGAAAGTCGCTCCCAGCATAAAAGTCAAGGATTTGGTGTGCCACGTTCAAGAGGAAGTCAAATTGAATATTTTATAAATCTTGGCGGCGATTCTGCTACCACAGATTTAATGGATGGCGTTAAAAAAAGTTGGTCGGACATTAAATATGCAAAAGGTGTTTCAATGTATGTTGATAGCGCCTTATTAAAATTCAATTGGAATAATCCCGCTACTTCCATTAAAGATCTCATCAATATTCGAACGCAAATTAAGGCAATGCCTGAAAGTAATAATCGTACTTCAAAGTTGATAGAACTCGATAAATTAATTCTTGATTGTAGTGGATTTTGGGCTGAATGTTATTCTACTTCTTCACGATTTGCGTTAGGTGATAGTATCAATGTTTCTGTGCAAATGATCAATCGCTCGGATGCAACTATTAAAGTTTTGCCGTTCGAAAATATCAGGAAAGATTCTATTGCTGATGGGATTCTTCCAAAAAATAGTTTGAAGTCGTACGCTGTTATTGTAGCTGGAGCTAAATCAATTTCACAACCATATTGGCTCGAACAAAAGCACTCAAGAGGAATGTTTATCCTTAACGATTTATCAAAAACAGGAAAGCCTTGGAATGATCCTGCTATTTCAATCAATTTCACTGTAGTGGTGAATGGTGAATCAATATCTGTATCACGACCAATCATCTATAAACATACCGATCCTGTAAAAGGTGAATTGTATGATCCACTTACTATCAGTCCAAAAATAACT
>JANPGA010000250.1:0-18858 GCA_031423735.1 Bacteroidota bacterium
AATTCTTAATTCTTAATTCTTAATTCTTAATTCTTAATTCTTAATTCTTAATTCTTAATTCTTAATTCTTAATTCTTAATTCTTAATTCTTAATTCTTAATTCTTAATTCTTAATTCTTAATTCATCAAAACCCCAATCGCATTTTCATACACTTCTTTAAACTCAGCAATAGTACCATAATTAATTTCGTCAATCATAATTTGGTCACTACTTACCTCTCCAAGGTTTATAAAATCCAGTTCGCTATCAGCAACTAATTCTACAAAAGCATCTAACTTTTCAGGATGAACACTCACCACAATTCTACTTTGTGACTCGCCAAACAAAAATGCATCTTTACGAAGATCTTCATCAGTTTCAATTCTAAATCCTAATCCATTTGGAAGTGCTGATTCTAATAAGGTGATAAATAATCCACCATCAGAAACATCATGCGCACTTTCAATTAATCCTTTTGCAATTAAATTTTTCACCAAAGTCTGCACTTGTAATTCTTCGTTCAAATCAAGAAATGGCGCTGGTGAATTTTTTACATTGCAAAAAGAATATAAGTATTCGGAAGAGTTGATGTCATTTCTTGCTGTTCCTAATAAAAATAATGTATCGCCTTCTTGTTTGAAGTCAAGGGTCATTATTTTTTTCTTATCTGCAAGTATTCCTACCATACCAATTGTTGGAGTAGGGAACACTGGCACTTCTCCTTGCTCATTTTTTGATTGATTGTAAAAACTTACGTTCCCACCTGTAACTGGCGTTTCAAATGTTAAACATGCTTTACTCATTCCTTTTATTGAATGAACAAACTGCCAATAAACTTCTGGGTTATATGGATTTCCAAAGTTCAAACAGTTGGTAACGGCTGAGGGTATTCCTCCAGCGCAAATAATATTTCTGGCAGCTTCTGCTACAGCAATTGCACATCCAGTTTCGGGGTCAGCATATACATATCTTGGGTTGCAGTCTGTAGTAAGTGCTAATGCTTTTTTAGTTCCACGAACTTCAACAACAGCAGCATCCGAAGGACGATTCGTTGTTAAGTTAATGGTGCCAACCATCGAATCATATTGTGTGCTGATCCATCGTTTTGAAGCTATATTTGGATGAGAGGCTAAATGCACCATCGCTGGTTTCAAATCATTTGGCTCTGCAATAGCATCAATATTAAATGCTTTGTTTTTAGAAATATAAGATGGCTCTTTATATTCACGTTGATATACTGGAGCACCACCACCTAAAACTAAATCATCAGCAGGTACATCAGCAAGTAATTCATCGTTCATATAAAAATGTAAACGATCTCCATTGGTAACTTCTCCTATTTCAGTGCAGTTCAAATCCCATTTGTCAAAAACTGCTTTTACCTTATCTTCTTCACCCTTTTTTACTACAACTAACATTCGTTCTTGTGATTCACTTAATAAAATTTCCCATCCTTTCATGTTTTGCTGACGAGTAGGAACTTTGTCAAGATGGATACGCATCCCATGCTTACCTTTTGCTGACATTTCACTAGTTGAACAAATAATTCCAGCAGCGCCCATGTCTTGCATTCCAATAACGGCTCCTGTTTTTATTACTTCTAGTGTTGCCTCCAATAATAATTTTTCCATAAAAGGATCACCAACTTGTACTGATGGTAAATCTTCGTGAGAATCTTCATGTAAATCTCCTGATGCAAATGTAGCTCCATGAATTCCATCTTTACCTGTTGAAGAACCTACTATAAAAACAGTATTTCCTTCTCCATAAGAAGTAGCAGAAACAGTTTCTCCAACTTTAACAATCCCAACCGACATTGCATTCACTAAAATGTTCACATTGAAACAATCGTCGAAAAATACTTCTCCCCCTACTGTTGGTATTCCAAAAGCATTGCCGTAATCACCAATTCCTTTAACAACTCCGCGCATTAGCCACTTTGTTTTTTCAAGAGCAGGATTCCCAAAACGCAATGAGTTTAATTGTGCAATCGGACGAGCTCCCATCGTAAAGATATCGCGATTTATTCCACCAACTCCCGTAGCCGCACCTTGATATGGCTCAATTGCTGATGGATGATTATGAGATTCAATTTTAAATGCACATGCTAATCCTCCTCCAATTGAAACTAGACCAGCATTTTCTTCACCCGCCTTTGCAAGCATATGAGGGCCATCTTTAGGAAGTGTTTTAAGCCATGTTATGGAGTTTTTATAAGAACAATGTTCCGACCACATTACTGAAAAGATACTTAGCTCAGTAAAATTTGGGGTACGTCCAAGTATACTTTTGATTTTTTCGAATTCTTCGGGTAATAGCCCAAGTTTACTTGCAGTTTCAATCGTGATGTGCTCTTCCGTAGCAGTTGACATAAAAATATGTTTTTGGTAGTATGTAGATTGTTGCAAAGTTATAGATTCTTAGCTCATGTCTTTTTATACCTTTGACAACAATGTCAGAAATATTAATATCCTTAATTTATGTACTTATTTTCCTGATAATCATAGGGAAAATGCCGTTATTTAAAACGGAAACGGTAAAGATTAGAACATTTCAGATGCTTTTTTTGGTAAAAATAGGCGCCGCCGCTTTCTTATATCTCATTTATACTCGCTTTTATCCTGATCGGGAACATGCCGATATTTTTAAATATTACGATGATTCAGCAGTAATTTATAATGCTGCATTTCAAAATCCATTGGATTTTATAAGGATGTTTACCGGCTTTACAGCCAACTCTCGTGATCTATGGCACTATTATGATGCAATGCATAACTGGTTTAATAGTGAAATGATTTTTAATGATAGCCGAACGATGATTCGTTTGAATGTCCTTTTTAGATTTTTTACTTTTGGAACCTATTTTTCACACGCTATTATAATGAGTTTTTTAGGAATGGTTGGTCTTACTGGATTGTTTAGAATATTTAATTCAGCCCTTCCTGGAAGAGAATTTTGGATGATTGTTTTAGTTTATCTAATGCCCTCTACTTTATTATGGAGTTCAGGAATGATTAAGGAAGCTTATCTACTATTTTCAATCGGAATGCTTTTATATTTTATTCATATTTGCTTGAGAGATAAATTTATAAATTCAGGCCGAGCAATTGCGATAGGGTTTTTTAGTTTCTCGCTTTTATGTATAAAATCCTATGTCATGTTTGCTATCATACCAGGTATAATAACATGGATCATTTGCGAACGATGGAACTTTAACAAAATGATAACAGCAGCAACAATTCATGTTTGTTATCTTTTAATACTTTTTAATTTAGCTACCGTACTAACACATCATCCAGTTCCAGAACTTCTAAGTTCTAAACAACAAGAGTTTTATCAGGTAGCATATAAAGAAAAAGCAAATAGTTTAATTCAATTGAATCGTTTAGAAGGCACCACAATTTCACTCATAGAAAATATTCCAGCTGGTTTTGGTGTAACATTATTACGACCTTATTTAGGTGAATCAAAAAATCCATTAATTTTAATAGCCGCTATCGAGAATGCAGCTATATTATTGTTTATTATTTTCTGTTTAATTGGATTTTCTAGGAATGGTGCAAACAATAAACAATCTATTTTTTATGTTGCTATTTATTTTAGTGTAATTATGTTTGTTCTTATCGGATTAGTAACTCCAATTTTAGGCGCCGTAGTGCGATATAAAGTTCCAGCATTATCATTTTTACTCTTTGCTTTTTTCTGCCTCACAAATAAAGGATGGGTAAAATATTGTCCAGCAAAAATTAAAAGTATTTTATTTCACTAAAAGGAATGCTGGCAATTCTACATCTGCTCATTATCTGCCTGATGATTTTTAAAATCAGGAAATTGCAGATTGATTCAATGCCTGTAGTCGTTTCTATTGGATACTTTATTTTAAAATGCAGCATTGGTTATGGTACTTGGTTAATCTATCGCGATTATTTTCGAAATGGTGATATGTTAGGTTTTATGAATGATATTGAATTCATGTTTCAAATTCTAATTAACTCACCTCTTGATTTTATACAAGCAGTTTTAGGTGTCGGTCATGTTGAGCTTTTAAATAGCCTGGAACATTGGAATGCATCAACATATAATCCATATTTTAATGATAGTCAAACTTTTTTAATTTTTAATTTGATGATACGGTTAATCTCTTTTGGAGATGTGTTTGTTCAAATTGCATGGTTGAATTTTGCTTCTTACATCGGATTGATTTGCTTATATAAAAGTTTTAATTATTCACAATTGAAAAATGGAATCGAAACCAATAAGTTGAATCGAATAGAACTTCTAAAATTCATCCCATTTCTATTGCCAACAGTTTTGGTCTTTGGATCAGCATTTGGAAAGGAATCATTATTATTACTCGCGCTTGGTGTATTTGTATACAGCGTTCAACTAATTTACAATTCAAGAAGCACTAAGAGCATTTTTTATTTTGTATTAAGTTTTATTCTGATGCTTTTAATAAAGCCTTATTTATTATTGATTTTACTACCCGGTGTTTTTGCAATAATCGTTTTTAAAAATATGCCAACGTGGAATTTAAAATGGATTTTCATTTCTGTTTATTGTGGAGGTCTATTGGAATTATTAATAATTGGAAAGTATTTTCCTCAATTCGATTTACCTCTTTATTTATTTGGTCAACGTTTAAATTTATTAAGAAATGCTGTTTGGTCTGGTGCTAATACTTTAATAAACCCAGTACTATTTGCGCCTAATGCAATTGATTTTCTGAAAAGAATTCCTCAATCAATTTTGTTTTCGTTTTCACATCCTTTTCCATGGGAAATAAAACGTTGGTGGATGATTCCGATATCGTTAGATTCAATTATCCTACTTGCAATGAGTGCTTTGTTGTATGTAAAAAGAAATACCATCAAATTATTTTACTCATCATTATCTTTTCTGTTTTTGTTCGCTGGTCTTGTGCTATTAATGATGATAGGATTTACAATACCCGTTTTAGGAAATCTAGTACGATTTAAAATGCCAGCAATGTTGATGTTGGCATTATCGATTTGTTCATTTAAAAGGCATTCTTTTAAGATAAAAAGTAATCAATGATAAAAGCCATCTTGAATTCGATTAACAAATTCAAAATGGCATTTTCGTGAAATAGTTTTGAAACTGTTGATTTATAAAATCGAAATAATAATTATTAAGTAAATTATTAAAATTAATAAGGAAATTAATCCTGAAAATAAAAATATAGCTCCTGTCGGACTTAAATCACCAAACTCTCCAAATCTTTTGGTTTTCACTTTAGCCTTATTTGAATTACTCGATTCGGAGTTATTTACTGTTGTAACTTCCAACTCTTTTTCCGCCGAGTTTTGGAAGAATCTTGAAAGATCTTTTCTTGATCCAGAAGCTGCAAAACCTTCTAACGCTAATTTGTTACTTTTTAAAAATGCATATGCTTTAGCGTCATCTGTAGAAATAATTTTATGAATCGCCTTTTCAAGTCGCTTGTTTTTAAATTTAGGTTCAATACTATTTTTAGTATTTGTAATTGTTTCATTCGTTAAATTACTGCCAACTAAATCCCCAACGTTAGTAGTATTGATGGAAGAAGTAATTGAACAATTATTTGATAATTTATTGTCAGAAAAATCAATATTTATTCTGGATTTGGTATTGGAAATTGGTTTCACATTGTTTTGTGATAGGGCACTATTTGTCCTAGAATGTGTTTTTCTAGCAGAATTTCCGCCCGAATTATTCCATTCCATATGGTATCCTTGCTGATAATGCCTTTTCTCAATTGTACATGAACTTATTGAAATAGCAATTAATAACAAAAGAATAGGCGCATTAATCCTTAAGGATAAAGTATTTAGATCTTTCATTCCCCAAAAATACGATTTTGAGATTTTCTAGCATCAGTTTTTAGTAAAAAAATTGAACTAAGTTTATATTATCCAATTTGCTACATTAGCCTCGCTATGAAACTATTCAGAAAAAAGTCAGTTCATCAAATTTTAAAGCAAATTGCTGATGGAAATACCGGTGAACATGGAGCCCTTAAAAAGCACCTAGGAGTCCGTGATTTAACTGCCTTTGGTATTGCTGCAATTATTGGGGCAGGTATTTTTAGTACGATAGGTCAGGCAAGTGCCGACGGAGGTCCGGGAGTTATATTCCTTTTCTTATTTACCGCTATTGCCTGTGGATTCGCAGCCTTTTGTTATGCAGAATTTTCAAGTTTAGTACCTGTTTCTGGTTCAGCATACACCTATTCTTATGTAGCTTTTGGTGAGTTGTTTGCCTGGATTATTGGATGGGCATTAATCATGGAGTATGCCATAGGAAATATTGTTGTTGCAATTTCATGGTCTGGTTATTTTTCAACACTATTAACGCATATTCGAATCCCTGCTCTCGGTTTCCCTGATGGAATCAATCTCCCTGCATGGACCGGCATCGATTATTTTTCAGCTAAAAGAGCTTGGATAGCTTCCCAACAAATAGGCGCTGATCCATTAATATTTAAAAGTGAAGGATATTTAGCTTGGATTTCTGCCCCATTGTTAGGAGGCATTAAAATGATTTTAGATATTCCTGCTTTAGTAATTAATATTCTTATTACTTGGTTAGTGTACCGTGGAATTAAAGAAACAAGAAATGCAAGTAATATTATGGTTGCCATAAAAATGGTGGTTGTAGTATTAGTAATAATTCTTGGGTTCTTTTATGTTAATCCTGTAAACTGGGCTCCATTCATGCCCGAAGGAATTGGTGGTGTTCTAGCTGGTGTTTCTGCTGTGTTTTTCGCATATATTGGCTTTGATGCAATTTCCACTACTGCCGAAGAATGCCACAATCCCCAACGTGATTTACCAAGAGGTATGATGTATTCCATTATAATTTGTACAGTATTATATATTCTAATCGCGCTTGTTTTAACAGGCATGGTTAATTATAAAGAATTACGTGTTAATGATCCTTTAGCATTTGTGTTTTCACGAATTGGTTTGAATTGGATTAGCGGAGTAATTTCGGTAAGTGCAGTGGTTGCAATGGCAAGTGTTTTATTGGTGTTTCAATTAGGCCAACCTCGTATTTGGATGAGCATGAGCCGTGATGGATTATTGCCAAAAGCATTTTCAAAGGTGCACCCTAAATATGGTACTCCAAGCTTTGCAACAATTGTTACAGGACTTCTAGTAGGAATCCCAATTTTCTTTATTGATATGGATACAGTAGTCGACCTTTGTTCTATAGGAACGCTATTCGCATTTATTTTAGTTTGCGGAGGAGTACTGATGTTACAAAATCAACCCGATTTACCTCGAAAATTTAAGGTTCCATATTATAATGGTAAATTAATTGTTCCCATAACTTTTATCTTAATAGTTATTTATATTTCAATGTATCAACAATTTTGGGCATTTATAAATGTAAATCCATTTGGCAAAGCCGATGCAATTCCTATGTTTATATTTTTCGTTGTTTTTGGAATTTTATCATGGTTTAGTTTTACAAGGAATTTATCGCTCATACCAGTTTTAGGAATCTTAACCTGTCTATATTTGATGGCTCAAATAAAAGTACATAATTGGATAGGATTTACAATTTGGCTAATCGTTGGTTTAATAATTTATTTTTCTTTCGGATATAAAAACAGCAAACTCAATCATTCATCAATTAAATAATAATTTATAAAATGCCCATTGCTTTAATTACTGGCGCAACCTCAGGATTTGGAAGAGCTATCGCACTAAAATTTGCAGAACATGGTTATGATGTAATCATCACCGGACGAAGAAAAGAAAAGCTAGAAGAGCTTGAAAATATTATTCGCTCAACTTATGATACAAAGGTTTATTCATCTCAGTTTGATGTTCGTGATTCAGAAGCGGTTGCTTCCGAATTAAACGCAATTCCACATGATTGGAAACAAGTTGACGTATTAGTAAATAATGCGGGCTTAGCCCAAGGTTTCTCAACTATCCAAGAAGGAAATATTGAGGATTGGGATGTGATGATTGATACCAATGTAAAAGGGTTGCTCTATGTAAGTAGAATCGTTTTGCCTTGGCTTATCCAACAAGGAAAGGGTCACGTAATTAATATGAGTTCTATCGCTGGTAAAGAAGCTTATTCAAAAGGAAATGTGTATTGCGCCACCAAGCACGCCGTTGATGCAATTTCAAAGTCAATGAGAATTGATATGTTGCCACATGGAATTCGTGTAACAGCAATTAATCCAGGTGCCGCAGAAACAGAATTTTCGTTAGTACGATTTAAAGGTGATGCCGATCGTGCAGCCCAAACTTATAAAGGATATAAACCTTTGGTGGCTGATGATATTGCCGAAGTTGTTTATTTTGCTGCAAGTCGTCCAGCTCATGTTGTTTTAAACGACATTACAATTACCCCAATTGCACAAGCATCTCCTGCATATTTCCATAAAGAAATTATTTAAGAGCATTATCACAATTCTATGAAACTATTATTATTCTTGAAGGGTAAATTCTCTCTAACTTTTTTTTGTTCAGTACTAATATTATTTACTCTTTTAATTTCTTCTTGCTCATCAAAGTTAGATGCTGACACAGTATATTTTAATGCAAAAGTGTATACTGTTGATAGTGCATTCACAATTATTGAAGCATTTGCAGTTAAAGATGGAAAAATAGTTGCATCAGGATCAAATGATGATATGCTTAAGTTGCATAGCTCCTCAAAGGTAGATTTAAAAGGAAAATTTGTTTACCCTGGATTTATTGATGCACATTGCCATTTTTATGGATATGCAATCGATCTGCAAAAAACATGGCTTATCGGTACAAAGTCGTTCGAAAATATTTTAGATACACTAAGCAAATATAAAGACCGACGTTTCATGGGTTGGATCTTCGGTCGTGGTTGGGATCAAAACGATTGGACAATAAAACAATACCCAACCAAAGATAAATTAGATAGCCTATTTCCTAATACTCCAGTTTTTTTGATGAGGATAGATGGACATGCAGCATTGTGTAATCAAAAGGCATTAGACATTGCTGGAATAAATCTAAACACTAAAGTGTTAGGAGGTGAAATTATTGTTGCTAATAATAAACTAACAGGACTTTTAATAGATAATGCAGTTGATTTAGTGCAAATAAAAATTCCTGAGTCAACTTTAGAAAACGAGTCAAAATCATTATTGCAAGCACAACATAATTGTTTTGCCGTAGGATTAACTACAGTTGATGATGCAGGTTTAAATTATAAAGTAATAAATAGAATTGATTCATTGCAACGAGTAGGATTACTAAAAATGAGAATGTATGCAATGGTGTTAAACGATTCCGCAAATATGACCTATTATAAAAAGAATGGAAAATATAAAACTGATCATTTAAATGTTCGTTCTTTTAAATTATATGGTGATGGTGCTTTAGGCTCTCGTGGTGCTTGCATGTTACAACCCTACTCAGATATGCCTAAGCATTATGGATTTTTGCTAAGTAGTATTGACTCTATTAAGTCGCTTGCTACGGATGTGTTTAATTTAGGATTTCAATTAAATACCCATTGTATTGGTGATTCTGCAAATAGATTATTGTTAAATATTTATGCAGGAGTTTTAAAAGGGAAAAATAATTTGCGTTGGCGAATAGAACATGCACAAGTTGTTGATGCAAATGATGTTCAAAAGTTTGGAGAATATTCTATCATCCCATCCGTACAACCTACTCACGCCACAAGTGATATGTATTGGGCGGAAGATCGAATTGGTTTGTCAAGGATAAAAAATGCATATCAATATAAAAATTTGCTAAACCAAAACGGAATGATCGCTGGAGGAAGTGACTTTCCTGTAGAAGATATCAATCCGCTTTTTGGTTTTTATGCAGCAATTACTCGTAAAGATCAAAAACAATTTCCTGAAAATGGATTCCAAAAGGAAAATGCCATTACGCGTGAACAAGCCTTAAGAGCAATGACAATTTGGGCCGCATATAGCAACTTTGAAGAAGGAGAAAAGGGAAGTATCGAAAAAGGAAAATTTGCTGATTTTGTAATTCTGCAAGATGATTTAATGCAAGTAAAAGAAGAGCAATTGTTTTCAGTTAAAGTGCTTCAAACATTTGTTGCAGGAGAAAAAGTATTTTAGTTTATTCATTAGTCATACTAATTATTTTATCACGTAAAAGTGATGCTTGCTTAATATCTAGCCCTGCATTTTTTCCTATTTCCAGAGCATGATTTATGGCAGCTAATGCTTCAGTCTTTTTGCCCAATCTAAATAGTAATGCAGCATGAGTGCTGTTGTATTTTAAATTGTCAACCATTCCAATACACTTCTTCGACCATATTTCAGCTTGTTCAAGAATTTCCATACCAACTCCTCTTTCATAAAGTACATAGGCAACTTCATTCATTCTTCGATGGTCTGTTTTGCAATACGTTTCAACAAACGGTATTGATAACTGTTGGTATTGTACCCACTCCGATTTTAACTTATGTTTATTCAATTCAGCATAAGCAACAATTTTAGGAGCTAAATCTAGTTTCGAAATTTTAAGTTTTTCAATCATTGAATTATAAGTCATCGTATCTAACTTTTGTACCAAAGTCATTAAGGATGCATTATAATTTGAAAGAATTCGATTATCAACACTATCACTCGTATATTTAAGTGAAAAGTCATTTCTACGCTGCATGAAACGAGTCATTGCTGGCATATCTACTTCTCTTAAAAATTCATTTATTATTCTCCAAGTATTTACACTGGTAAATGCCGAATCTGGAATTCTTAATAAATAATTATTGATGGTTGGTTGATATTCTATTGCAGCTCCTGCAAGTAATCTAAAATAGATGGGTGCCTCATCATCTGTTAGTTTTCCAGTTCTGTATTTTACATCATACGTACGAAATTGTTTTAATGGATCTAACGCATCTTTTCCAACTTGTAAAAAAGAAGATTTTTGTTTCTGACCTGCAACCCGAAATAGCACTTCTCCTGTTGAATCAAAAAAAACTAATTGTGGAAAACTGGATGCTCTTAGTTTCTGATTTAAATCTTTACCCTCTTTTTCAAGATCTAATTTAATATTAATAAAATTCTTGTTGTAATATTCTCCTATTTCTTTGTCAGGATAAACACTGTCCTTCATAAATTCACAAAAGTGACACCACGAAGCAAATCCATGAACAAAAATTGGGAGTTTTTCAATTTTAGATTTCGCTAAAGCTTGTTCAAATGTTAATTCACGAAAAATAATCCCTTGTTTTATTTCTGTTTGAGAATATGACGGATGTAAAGTAAATATTACTAAACAAATAAGAAGAACTACTCTTTTCATTTCAATTTTTTTGTAAATTTAGAATAATCTAAACGGTCAACAATGAATGTGGTATGAATCAGGGAGATTCATTAGATTTAATTAAACAATAGGGTAACCCCCATTTCTTTGCAGATATTACGATTTCGCCTGTACAATTAACTTTTTTGCCTTCAACATTTCTTTTTAAAATCAAACACTTACCATCCTTAATGCTATCAATTACAACAAGTTTTAATTGATTTATATCATTCTTTGGATTCGATTTGCCAATGAATATTCCAATTTCATTGTTGTTAATATCCATAATTCCAGAAATCGAATCGGAGGGTTCGCCTTCTTCTATTTTGCCTCTTAAAAAGAATAAATAATTCCCTTTTTCATGAGCCTTTCCTAAACTTCTAGCTTTTTTATCTCCAATTTTTGTTGTTAATAGTGCCATCCAAAAAACATGACGAAAAGCATCTATTTTACCTCCGTTAATATATTGATCTAAGGCGCTGTCTGCTAATAAGATATTGGTTTGTCTTCTTGCCTCTTTAGTTGCTTTAAATGCTTTATTCGCAACAAATAAATGCTTTATAACCCACTTTTTTTCAGGGCAACTGATCGACCTAAATTCTTTAATTTTACTTTGACCTTTAGTAACTGTAGCAGAGCTCAAAAACAATAGAAGTGCAAACAAGTAAAGTGTTAATTTCATTTTCCACTATAAAAGGCTAAAGCCTTTGCCAATGAGAAACTAAAAAACTGTAACTGTTCTTGTTGATTATCCGTTTCACCGGCTAAACTTGTTCTAAAACGATCCCAAAAAATCTCAGGTGCATCTAAAGTAGGAATGCAATAGTACTCTGGAGCACCACGCGACTTGGAATAAATTAATATGATAGCACATGGTTTTTGTTCACCCGACCGAAATAATCCTTTAAAGGAAGCTTTTCTATCAGAATATTCATATTCAGCTAATGGAGTTACTTTATACCCCTGTTTCAACTCCACGCCCATCTGTAAAAACATCTTATATCCAACTAATCCCATTGTATATTCTTCATCTGTAGTGGGAGCAATGGATTGTGCATTCATATTCGTAATGCAGCAATTCATCAATAAAAATAATAATAGCTTCTTCATTAATTCTAATTTTAAATAAGTTCACAAATTTATAACTGGTTTCAATACCAACAAAAGAAAATATAACGAGACTTCATCTATTTTGATTGTCTTTGTCCTAATTTCGAACCTCTAAATTATTACTTTTTATCATGGCAACGAAAATCGTAGAATTAGCCCGCTTGGGAAATATTGTAGTAGAAAAAAAATATGGTCTCTCTTACGAAGAGTTTGCCAAGGATCATCTTTTCGCTAATTACCCAGTTGTAATTGGGGATGGAAGTAAAGATTGGCCTGCACACAATAAATTTACTCCAGAATTTTTTAAAGAGAATTACGGCCATCGTGATGTTGAAGTTCAAGATAAATGGTATAAGCTGGGAGAATTTATTGATATGATGTTAGTTGGGACTGAAGAAAACCCAGCTCCTTACCCTTGCAAGATTCAAATTGATCGCGATTATCCTGAATTAGTAAAGGATGTTTCCCCTCGCTTAAAATACTCAACACCCGATCGCGCTTACAGTAAATTGTTGCCTACTAAATTTTTAGGTGGAGCAGATATGCTCGAAATTTTCTTTGGTAGTCCTGGTGGTCAATTTCCATATATGCATTATGATTACATGTGTTTACATGCCTATGTAACTCAGATATATGGCCAAAAAGAATTTACAGTTATTCCGCCAAGTCAAACTGAATATGTTTATCCAGATCCTGAAAACCCTTGGGTATCTTTAATTGATAACCAAAGAAATCCTGATCTTAACAAATTCCCATTATGGGCCAAGGCTACTCCAATTAAATTTGTTGTTGGTCCAGGCGAAACGTTATTTATTCCATGTGGTTGGTGGCATACGGCTCATTCATTAACTCCTACAATTTCTGTCGCATTGGATTGTTTAAATGCGTCTAACTGGAAAAATTTCATGGGCGAAGTCGATATTATGATGAGTCGCGAAAAACCCTTAAAAGCAAAATTCGCGAAAGCTTATCTAAGCCTTGTAGGTTCAATATTAAAAACTACTGAAGCACTAAATATTAAATTGTAGTTTTAGTTTTACTCCACGGCTTTATTTGCCAATATATATTTCCCGTGCAAATATGATGCTTTGCATGGTCGTAAACTTCAACAGCAAATCGACGAAACGTTGCATCACTATTTTTTAACTCTTCACGGATTTCCAAAAGCTCATTTTCTGGTAAACTAAAAGTAGTGTATGAATCCATCTTTGCCTGATAATGATAAATCATTTGTATTTCCTTAAGGATAATTCTATATTCTTTAGAGGATAATTCACGAGCTAAACTCAATCCACTGATGTACTCACATACTGTTGCAAGTGCACATGCGTGAATACCATTTACATGATTTTTGTTTTTTCTGATATAAGGAATCGAAATTGTCAGTGAATGATCTTTGATATCAATCACTTTAAATTTATGTGGACCATTAAAAGGGATCAACCGCCACAAACCAAAATTCATCAAGGTGCTATACACTTTTGATGATTGAGCTTTATTTAAAATGCTTCCTAATTCCATTTCTGTTATTTATTTAAAATCATCAGATAATTCGTTCCATGCATAATTTAACTCTTGCTCTAAATTCTTCAAAATTACTTCGCATGGAAGTATATCATGAATTAGTTCCACCGTTTGTCCCGCACACCAAAGGTTATTATAATTTCCAGGCTTTACCGCTTCTTCCAAACGTTGCATTCCACGTACTTGAATAAGCATTTTAAAATATTTTTTGGTAGTACTATTTTTACTCATAAACTTCTCAAACCAATTCTGTTTCGTCCCTAATTTTTTAGCATAGGGTGTATTGATTATTGTACAAGGAGTTCCTGAAAGTCTTTCTGTTAGTACAATGTCTTCCATTCCCGAATCAACAACAGCTTGTTTATATTCCAGTGATACTTGCGCTTCTGTAGATGCAATAAATCTTGTTCCAATGCTTACACCAGCAGAATTCAAAGCTAACATAGAAAGTATTCCTTCGCCAGTAGCAACTCCTCCAGCGGCAATTACAGGAACTCCTGGAAATTTTTTGCGTAGCGCTGGTACTAGAATCATATTTGGATAGGGCCCTGCATGACCACCTGCTCCTAATCCAACTGCAATAAAGCCATCGCATCCCAATGATGCACACTTTTCGGCATGTTCAAGATTCGTAACATCACAAAATACTTTTCCTCCATAAGCATGTGCTTGAGAAATTACTTCTTTTGGATTTCCTAAACTTGTAATGAAAAGTGGAACTTTAGCTTTTACACAGGCCTCCAAATGTTTTTTATAAAGTGGATTTGTTTGCTGAACAATTAAATTTACACCATAATTCCCCGCACATTTAGTATTATCTCTATAGGTATTAAGTTTAACTAACAACTCCGCTAATTCTCCTTCTTTCCTGTAATTTAAGGATGGAAAGGTTCCCATAATACCAAAGCGCATCGCTGCTTGTATCATTGCTTCATTGGAGACTAAAAACATAGGAGCCATAATAATTGGCAACCGAAGTTTGAACATTTGTGTTAATGAAGTTTGCATATATATTGTTTTTAATATCTACGAATTAAGCGATTAGATTGATATTCACATAATTCTTTTTAGATTTTTATAATTATACTAGAATCTCAACTTAAATCCTATATTTGACATAAAGCTAAGCAATTCATTTACGATGAACGTTACCCGATTGTTCGATCTTTTAGATCATTACCGTGAAAATTATCCAGAAAAGACTGATGCCCTTGCAAATAAGGTAAATGGAGAGTGGAAAAAATATTCTGCAAAGTATTTTTTAGAACAAACAGAGTTGGTAAGCTATGGCTTGCTTGCTTTAGGGTTAGAGAAAGGACAAACAATCGCAACGTTAAGTAATAACCGCCCAGAATGGAATTTCCTTGACTTAGGAATGATGCAAGCTGGAGGAATTCATGTGCCTATCTATCCAACAATCGCTGAAGCGGATTTAAGATTTATACTCGAAGATGCTGATGTGAAATACATTTTTGTTTCTGACCAATTATTATGGGATAAGGTCTCTGCTATTACTATAGATATTCCTTCAGTGAAGGGAATTTATTCATTTGACGTTCTTCCAGGTAAATCAAATTGGAATGAAGTTTTAGATTTAGGAAAAAATAACCCAGCACCTGAAAAAGCAGCAAGCATCAAAGCTGGAATACGGGCACATGACATGGCTACTATTTTGTATACCAGTGGAACTACAGGAGTGCCAAAAGGAGTGATGTTATCACATGATAATATTCTAAGCCAAATTATTGCAGCAACACATTTAGCTCCAGTAAATTCTCATAGCCGTGCTTTAAGTTTTCTGCCATTAAATCATGTTTATGAAAGAACACTTTCATATTTGTATATGTCGAAAGGTGTTTCAATTTATTATGCAGAGAGTATTGAAAAGGTTGCGGATAATTTAAAGGAAGTGAAGCCTGAAATTTTTGGATGTGTACCTCGATTATTCGAAAAAGTGTATGATCGAATCGTTGCAAAAGGTACAGACTTAACAGGTATAAAAAAAATGTTGTTTTTCTGGGCATTGGATCTTGGTTTAAAATATGAAACAAATAACGCTAACGGTATATGGTATGGCATTAAGCTAAAGATTGCCCGCAAACTAATTTTTAGTAAATGGCAAGAAGCATTAGGAGGAAACGTAAAGGCAGCAATTTCAGGTGGAGCAGCACTTCAACAACGGTTGGCAAGAGTTTTTTGGGCGGCAGAAATTCCAATATTGGAAGGTTATGGTTTAACAGAAACTAGTCCTGTTGTAGCAGTAAATACATTAGATCCTGGAGGTTTGAAATTCGGTACCGTAGGAAAGTTGTTAAACAATGTATCGGTAAAAATTGCAGAAGACGGTGAGATACTTTGTAAAGGACCTAATTTGATGTTAGGATATTATAAGCGACCTGATTTAACTGCTGAAGTTATTGATAACGAGGGTTGGTTCCATACTGGTGATATTGGCATATTTGAAGACGGAGTTTACCTTAAAATTACTGATCGTAAAAAAGAAATTTTTAAAACATCAGGTGGTAAATATATTGTTCCGCAGCACATCGAAAATAAATTAAAGGAATCACGATTTATTGAGCAAGTAATGGTTGTTGGTGAGAATCAAAAATTCCCTGCAGCATTCGTAGTCCCTGCATTCGTATTTTTAAAAGAGTGGTGTGCCCGCAAAGGAATTTCCATCCCTAATACCAATGAAGAATTAATTGCAATAGATCAAGTGAAGGAACGAATGATGGAAGAAGTGGAAGAGGTAAACAAGTCACTTTCACATTATGAAGCCATAAAAAAAATCGAATTACTTCCTCGAGAATGGTCGATTGATGGTGGCGAACTAACTCCTAAATTAAGTTTAAAGCGTCGCGTTATTTTAGAAAACAATAAAAGGTTGTTGGAAAAAATTTATAACGAGTAATAGATTTTCAAAGTTGAATGTGTAATTCAACTTATCTATAATATTCGGTTTTTATAATCTAACGAATAGTATATTTCAATTTATTTAGCTCTCCATCAAAAAGTAAAGAATCTTGATTTGCATTAATGTTGTGTAAATTACAGCTAAAAAGACAATTTACTGTTTGGTTAATAGTGTCATTTGAAACAATATCTACATATCCACTTTTAGTGCCTACACTGGTATAGCCACAAGGTAAAGTATACCAATCAATTACTCCACCATCACAAATTCGATTAGGAATAACTCCAATGCATGAATTACCTGAACTATCATCTATGCAGGTCATGTAACTTTTATTAGTAATGCCATTTTGTGGAGGATTTTGGAATGACCAATTGTTGGCCATAAGTCTTAGTTTGTTATTGCCACTAAAAATATAAATTAATAATCTGCGCTCAGAATAACCATTTACAGAATTAACCAATGTATCTAAAACTGCGGTTACAGAATCGATTGTTACATTAACTTGTTGGATTTTTAAACTTCCATTAATTTGTGTGGATGAATTGGTTTCATCTTTTTTACACGAATTAAAAATTAAAACACTAAGAAAAACTACAACTCTAATAATTAACATAGGGCTGTATGGTTGTTTCATGTTTAATTTTTCAAATATTTCCTTGTCCTAAAAGGACAATTGGATTTTCTAAAAGTGCTTTAAAGGTATTTAAGAATTTAGCTCCTACAACACCATCAACAACGCGGTGATCACAACTCAAGGTTACTTTCATTACGTTACCTGGTTGAACTGTTCCGTTTTTAACTACAGGAATTTGTTTAATGGCACCAACAGCTAAAATACAAGCATCAGGAGTATTAATGATTGCAGTAAATTCTTCGATGTTAAACATTCCTAAGTTGGAAATTGTAAAAGTGTTACCTTCCCAATCTTGTGGTTGTAGTTTTTTGTCTTTTGCTTTTTGTGCGTAAGCTTTTACTTCTGTTGCAATTTGCGATAATGTTTTAGTATCCGCAAAACGAACTACCGGAACTAATAGACCATCTTCAACAGCCACAGCAATTCCTATATTGATATGGTGATTTGTACGTATGCGATCGCCAAGCCATGAAGAGTTTACGGCAGGATGTTGACGCAATGAAGATGCAACAGCCTTCACAACAAAATCATTAAAAGAAATTTTAACTGGATTTATTTGATTGATACTTTCCCTAGCATGCATCACTGCATCCATATCAATATCCATGGTAAGGTAAAAATGTGGTGCCGTAAACATGCTTTCTGAAAGTCGTTTTGCTATCGTCTTACGCATTTGTGAGATGCCTATTT
Organism: Bacteroidota bacterium; assembly: GCA_031423735.1. GTDB lineage: Bacteria > Bacteroidota > Bacteroidia > AKYH767-A > OLB10 > JANXSD01. The sequence continues at coordinate 18,156 of JANPGA010000250.1, forward strand.
CTTCAAAACTTTCAGTTGTTATAGCTCCACCAGCTAGCGTAGCAGGTTGAACAAAGCTACCTGGCTTGAACCATTCTATATCACGTTTAACAATTCTACCATGATCACCACTTCCTTTTAGCATTGCTAAATCAACACCTTTCTCTTGAGCTATCTTTTTTGCAAGTGGAGATGCTTTTAGTCGATCATCACCATTTACATTCGTTAGTATTTCGGCAACTCGTGGTGAAGAAATTACAGGTGCAGCATTTGCAATAGGAGGCGTAGCAGCTTTAGCAACTACTGGCACAGGTGAAGCCACAATTGGTGCTGCAATAACTTCATGAACAACCGATTTTGCCTCTTCTGCCGCTAGTTGTGCTTTATAATCTTCTCCCTCTTTGCCAATAACAGCAAGAATGCTATCAACAGGAGCAGCTTTTCCTTCAGCAATGCCAATATTAAGCAATACACCATCAAAATAGGATTCGAATTCCATGGTTGCTTTATCTGTTTCTATTTCAGCAATGAGTTCACCAATCTTAACTTTATCACCTACTTTCTTATGCCACTTCACCAAAACGCCCTCTGTCATGGTATCACTCATCTTCGGCATGCGTACTATCTCGGCCATTGTAAATTTTTATTTAAATTTATTGATAATAAATACTGTTATAAAAAATAATTCAGAAATTTTTTCTAAATAATTCTTAATTCTTAATTC
>JANPGA010000251.1:0-3732 GCA_031423735.1 Bacteroidota bacterium
AATAAGAGGCCTTTTTGTTTTTAAGAAAATTGTTTTTAATAGTTAGGCTGTAATTCCCTGAGTTTTCAAAATTCGCTTTGCAGCAATTGCATAATATGCTAAATAAGCGAAACAAAATATACCTACGATATAACTAAAATGAATATTCGTTTGATCAGCAATAAACCCTTGAAGCCAACTAATTATTCCTCCTCCCATAATCATCATAATTAAAAAGCTACTACCTTGACTTGTTTTATTTCCTAATCCGCTTATTGCTAAAGTGAAAATGCAAGGCCATAATGTGCTGCAAAAGAGCCCAACACTTGTAAATGCATAAACACTTATTAAACCATCTGTCATCATTCCTGTAAGAAGTGCAACAATACCAAGGATTGAAAAAATAAGTAACATTCTTGCTGGATTTCCTTTGCTTAAGAGATCGGCGCCAATTAAAACGAAAATTACTAAACCATAAACATAGAATGGCGTTAAATCATGTTTAGCAATGGCATTTACAATTAAGAAAACACCAAACGCAAGATAGGGTGCTATAAACTTTAATATTTTTTGTGTGGTAATTTTATCTGTAAGCGCCTCGGCAGCACCCGACCAACGACCAATCATTAAGCTTGCCCAATACAAAGAAATATAAGGAGCAATATCTTTAGTTAAAAATCCTAAATTTTGTTCCATATATGCAGGAAGATTACTAGCCGTTGAAACTTCAACACCTACATATACGAATATTGCAATCATCCCTAAAACTAACTGAGGATATTTTAATGCAGAAGTTCTTGAAGAATTTTCTTTGTTTTTTACTTCTACAATTGCTGCTGGTTTATCTGGTATGGAAGATAACTTTAACAAGATTGCAACGACTAAAAAGGCAACTCCTAAAATTAAATATGGAGTTTTTACACCTTCTAAATTTATATCAGTATTTCCACTTGAGTGAGATCCGAAAATCGCAAAACTTACAATTAATGGTCCGATGGTGGTGCCTAAATTATTGATGCCACCCGCCATTGTTAGTCGATGAGAACCAGTGGCAGGTGGTCCTAATGAAATGGCAAGTGGATTAGCAACTGTTTGTTGAAGTGAAAATCCTAATGCTACAATAAATAATGCGGATAACATTAATGGAAAAGAACTATTATTTGCTGCTGGATAAAACAATAATGTTCCGAGTGCCGAGATGGCTAACCCTAAAGCTAAACTATTTTTATAACCTAACTTATTTACAATATCTTCCTTAGTGATAAAGGAAATTCCCATGTAAATTAACGAACCTACTGTATATGCTATATAAAATGCAAGTGAAACTAGTTGACTTTCTCCTTGTGTTAAACTAAAGGTTTTTCTAAAAACAGGAATTAAAATGTCGTTACTAGCAGCAACAAATCCCCAAAAAAAGAATACAGTAATTAAAGTGCATAAAGCTCTGAAATTTGCTGCTTGATCAGAGTAATTATTTTCTGTTTTTAATTCTTGATTTAGATTCATTTTTTTCTTTAACAAATTTGTAATTGTAAATGGATGATCGAGATTGATTTGCTCTAAAATATAGAGTAATTTATGATTACAATAATAGGTTTTATTTACTAAGAAAAATTCGCTGTACAGTTTTCAAAATTATTTTATTAAATCTATTAAGTTAATAACTACTAGGAGATTCTAATCGATTATTTCCGATCCAAACCTAGCTTTAAGATATTTAGTAAGCCTTAATTATAACGATTAATATCCCAATCTCCTGTATAATTGTACCTTTGCGATTCACAATTATAATTATTTTATTTTGATCTCCATAGGCAAAACACTAGTATCGAGCGAAGTTTTAGAGGAGCAATTTGTATGCGACCTACAAAAATGCAAGGGTGAATGTTGTATTGCCGGAGATTCAGGCGCTCCTTTAGATGAGGTAGAACTAGCCGAAATAGACAAATATTATGAGGTTGTAAAGCCGCTATTACAGCCTGAGGCGATTGAGAGTATCGAAAAGCAAGGGCATTATTTAATCGATAGTGATAATGATTGGGTGACGCCACTCGTACATGGCAATAGAGAATGTGTATACACCATTTTTGAAAATGGTATTGCTAAATGTTCATTTGAGAAGACCTATTTTGATGGCAAAATACCTTTTCGTAAACCTGTTTCTTGTCATTTGTATCCTGTACGAATTACGAAGTATAAAAATTATGATGCCGTAAATTATGATCGTTGGGATGTTTGTGCCGCAGCTTGTAAGCTTGGTAAAAGTTTAAAAGTCCCAGTATATAAATTTCTGAAAGATTCACTTACACGTAAATATGGCGAAGAGTGGTATGCTCAATTAGAAGTCGCTGCTCATTTACTTGAAGAGAAAAAGTTGGATCAGAAAAAATAATATATTTGACTAACAATTAATAATTACAAACTAATTAATCTTAAAACATGAAAAAAAGTAAATTTATGTTGATTGCATTTGCTTTCACAATTTGTTCAACATTATCTGCACAAAAACTTGATAAGTTCGGAGCAGATATGGGAAAAAAATCAATGATGGGGAAAGAGATTCGTGTTCCGTATACTGATATGTTGAGCTATTATGGTTATGTAAAGCCTGGCTCTGCACCTGATGAGGATCGCGGTGGTAAGAAGTATTATTACCTATACATTTGGATTCCAGCCGCAGCTCCAGAAATTGGTGTTAGAATGGTTTCTCCCGTACCTGATAAGATGATGCCTGATGCTACTGATTTTGTTGCTGCTGATTTTACTGCCAACGCAACAGATAAAACTAATTATTTTGATACCTGGGTTTCTTTGGAAAAAGCAGAAGGTGTAATGTCTTCTGCTGACTTAGCAAAAGGAAAAAAAGCTACTTGGAATTTGTATGATCAAAATGATGATTCTTCAGAATTGCCAGCTCAACCATCAGGAAGCAAATACAATTCATTAATGCGAATTACAAGTGACGTTAGTAATCCTAAAAAAGCAATTGTTGCTGGATTATACAGAATTGGATTCACAACTTTTAAGCATGGTGAAGTACAAGGTAGTTTCATCGCTCAGGTTGGTTCACCTGTTAAGCTCCCAGGTGTTAAAATTGCAAAAGATATAGATTCATTAATTAAAGCGATTAACACAAAGTAATTTTAAGTAAGTATTATTTAAAAATCCGATATTAGTGAAAGTTAATATCGGATTTTTAATTTGGTATACGCTGTTAAAACGCAAAAATGTCGTTAAAGGTTTAACACTATAACGACATTTTAAAAAAGTTTTTTATTTTTTAGTTAGTTGTTTCTAACACACTTGCATACATTTTTTCACGTAATGCTTTTATGTTTTCATCTGCAAGATATTCATCGTAGGTCATGTATTTATCAATTACTCCTGATGGTGTTAATTCAATAATTCGATTCGCTACTGTTGATACAAACTCATGATCATGTGAAGTAAATAGTGCAATATGTTTCCAGTCTTTTAATGCATCATTGAATGCAGTAATTGATTCTAGATCTAAGTGGTTTGTTGGTTCATCAAGGATTAAGCAATTCGCATTGGTCAACATCATACGTGATACCATACAACGAACTTTTTCTCCTCCTGAAAGCACATTCGATTTCTTAAATGTTTCTTCTCCAGAGAATAACATTTTTCCTAAAAATCCACGAACAAATGTTTCTTCTTTATCTTTTGAAAATTGACGTAACCAATCTATTAGATTATAATCTTCTGTAAAGAATTTATTGTTTTCATTCG
>JANPGA010000252.1:0-18864 GCA_031423735.1 Bacteroidota bacterium
ACAATGGGCCCGACATGCATGACGACGCTCCCGCTCGCGTGAGGCTGAGGGGCTGCTTACTGTCTTTGGTGTCAAACTCGCAGTTCTGAAAAGAGCACCAACTGGGATTGAAGGTAAGGATCAAGCATTCGACATGGTTACACCCATTAGTACCGAATACACCGCAAACAGGATTGTAGCTGTGCTGAATGAAAGTGTTTTAATCCGTGACGTGAGGTACCATACAAGGGCAAACTGGGCAATGATGATTCCAAAAAAGCTTATTTTGCTTGAAAAGATCATCCTGAGCAGTTCTTCCGATCCTGATACCCGGTAGGCAGTTACCCCTGTGATAAGCAATGCTGCGCACATCCACACATATACCTTGCGGACTAACAAGGTCTGGCTTACTTCAATTTTTTCTGAGATATATGACTCCATAAACGTTGATAGATAATTTGAAGATTAGACAATTTGAAGATTTGAAAATTAAGCAATTTGAAGATTTGAAGATTTGAAAATTTGAAAATGTAAAAAAAATGAAATGAATTATTTTTTTTCGAAATTTAACTCGGGCATGGAGCGATGTTTTTCGTAGAGTAAATGAATGATTCCGTCTGACAATCCAATTTGAGGGACAATCATTTTATCTATTTCAGCAATCTTCATGATGGATAAAAATATTTTTGCAGCTGGCATAATCACATCTGCACGATCTGGATTTAATCCCAGTTGAGTAATTCTATCTTCGAGCGAATATAATTTTAGAAACTCATAAATTTCACGAAGTCGTTGTTGAGAGATGGGTTTATTTTCTTTACGATCTGCCATCTTAAAAAGCTTGTTAATATTTCCACCAGATCCAATTGCTGTTAGGCCTGAATAGTTTTTTGTATTCTCTCGAACCCAATCTTTAAAACCATTCCATACCTCTTTGCTAATTTGATCGTGAAGCATTCTTATAGTTCCAACATTAAATGATTGAGAACTCACAATGTGATTGTCGGCAAAAACAGTTAGCTCAGTACTTCCTCCACCAACATCAATATAAAGATAAGCTTCATCATGATCTAAATGTTCGGCTATATGATTGGAATAAATTATTTGAGCTTCAGTTTTTCCATCAATTAATTCAATTTCAATTCCACTATACTCTTTTACGTATTCAATAATTTCTAAAGAATTTTCTGCTTCACGCATTGCAGAAGTTGCACAAGCATGATAATCGATAGCGCCAAAAACATCAATTAATAACTTATAAGCTTTCATTGACTTCGCAAGTTGTTCAATCTTTTCGTCGGATATTTTTTTAAAACGAAAAGCATCTTCTCCTAAACGAATTGGCATACGTACTAATTCTGCCTTTTTAAAAAAAGCTTCATTAGGTGTTTCGTGCACATTGCACAATAACAGTCTAACTGCATTTGAACCAATATCGATAGCGGCGAATCTCACTTTTTAATTTTAATAATAAAACACGAAGCTACGAAATACGAATGAGACTATTAATGATTTAATTTCCTCAAGTAATTATAAATTGCATCTTGAGATCTCACTTTCACTTTTGAGGTTGTAGTACGATAAATATTACTTTGAGTAGTATTTATATTTCGACTTTTTGTATTATCCGACCATTGGATTTCTAGAATATCAATTAACTGCTTTTGTAATTCAGGATTAAAAATTGGGACTCCAACTTCCGATCGATGATCGAGATTTCTAACCATCCAATCAGCTGAAGACAAAAAGCATTTTGTATCACCTTCACTTGAAAAAACGAAAACACGTGCATGTTCTAAAAACTTATCAACGATACTAATTGCCTCGATATTTTCACTTAATCCCTTTTTACCAGGAACTAAAGAACAGATGCTTCGCACAATTATTCGAATTTTCACGCCAGCTTGTCCTGCCTCATATAATTTCTTAATAAGTTCTGGATCAGTGAGGCTATTAAGTTTTAAAAAAATCGAAGCTTCCTTTCCTTCTTTTGCAATTTCTATTTCCTTATTTATTAGATGAACATAACGTTTTCGCATAAAAAATGGAGCAACAATTAAATTCTTATAGGTACCCGTTTTATAATTATCATTATAAAATTGAAACAATCTCAAGAGTTCTTCGGTAATTCGTTTATCGGAAGTCAGCAAACTATGATCACAGTATAACTTAGCGGTATCTTCATTAAAATTACCTGTTCCTACATGGCCGTATAGCACCTCTTTTCCTTGCTCAACTCTACTGATGAGAAATAACTTGGAATGCAACTTTAAACCGGGAACTCCATAAATTATTTTTGCTCCTTCTTCATGTAATTTATTTGCCCAGCGGATATTTGCTTCTTCATCAAAGCGGGCTTGCAATTCAACAACAGCAGTAACCTGTTTTCCATTTTTAATTGCATTGATAAGTGTACTTACAATTGTTGAATTGTTACCCAACCTGTATAACGTTATTTGAATGCTTTTAACTTTTGGATCAATAGAAGCTTCTCTTAACAAATCAACAATATGGTGATAACTTTGATAGGGAAAAGAAAGCAAGATGTCTTTACTTCTTATAACTTTCAAAACACTTGTTCGTGGTTTTAAATCGGGATGAGAAAGAGGTGTAACTGCTTTATATCTTAACTCTGGTTTAGCTAGTGAAGGGAACTTAATAAAGTCGATAAAATTATGATATCGACTTCCCGAAATTGGTTGACCTTCCTTACCAAGATTTATTTTCTTTAAAATAAAAGCTAAAGCGTTTTCAGGAATATCTTCGTCATAAACTAACCTAGTTGGCTGACCTTTTTTTCGGCGCTTAACACTTTCGGCGACCTTTTTTACTAAACTTTTAGTTACATCTTGCTCGATATCTAATTCTGCATCACGAGTCATTTTAATAGTGTAAGCACTAATCTGATCGTATTCGAAATTAAAAAATAAATCATCTAAACAATAACGGATAATGTCATCTAATAGAATAATATATTTATTATCCTTTGGCAAAACATGAAAACGAGAAACTACATCTGTTGGGATTTCGACTAAAGCATGACGAGGTTTATTATTTTTTCTTTGCATTACAACTAAAAAATAAATGCTTCTATCGCGTAAGTATGGGAATTGAATAACATTATCCAATAAAATTGGAACCAAAACAGGCTGTACCTTTTCTTGAAAATATTGGCGAACGAAAACTCCTTGTTCGGCTGTTAATTGTTTTTCATTTATAATAAAAATTCCTTGCCGTACTAATTCACCTAGGAGTTGTTGATAGCTATCTTCAAATCGTTCTTGATGTTCAAGAATGATTTTTTGAATTTGCTCAAGTAATTTTACTGGATCTTCCCCGAGAATTTCTTCGCCTCTTTTTCCTAATCGAATTAATCGTTTTATAGACGCAACGCGTACACGAAAAAACTCATCTCTATTACTAGAAACTATTCCTAAAAATTTAAGGCGATCTAATAACGGAACTGTTGGATCGTTAGCTTCTTGTAATACCCTATCATTAAATGCTAACCAACTTACATCACGATTAACGATCAACACATTTTCCTTCTTCATACATCAAAATTCCAAATGGGAATTTATTTTTGCTCAGGCTTTTTAACTAAAGCTTTTTTAACAACAACCTTTTTAGTAGCGCCAGATCCAGCCTTAACGGGTGCTGCTACTACCTTTGTTTTAACGCCTACTTTTCTTTTAACTGGGGCTTTTTTACTTGGGACAACCTTTACAGTTAATGGTGGTTTTTTACCAATATCGTTATTTTCCTTAATAACCTTTGCTCTAATGGCTTCTTTTGTTTTAATAAATTTCTTTGCTAAATCTTTTGATGCTGACTTAATGAACTTAGCCATTTTCTCGGCTGATTTTTCATCAGTTTTACGTAAAAAATAATCAATTGTAACCGCTAATTGTTGTTCAAGTTGCTTGCGATATTGCTTATCCATAAATTTTATTTTTAAATCTTGTTAATGTTATCTTAATGTTAAGTCATAACTAAATTGTTTGCAAATTTTATAAAAAGAACCTTACAAAACCCTTTATAACAAAAACTTAACATTGGAAATCAAACATATTTTTACAAATCAATATTTTCAACATCGATAAAACAAAAGATAATAAACCTACTTTTAAATTATTCTATCTCTTTATGGCTCGAATAAATCGCCTCTAAATTGGCGCTACTTTCAGTGATAGTTGACCAAGAATTTTCATTGAATTTCAATATTGCAACCCCTGCTGTAGGAAAATTTGAAATTACAGGTTTACACAAAACATTTATTAAATCAGTAAATCCTGGATTATGCCCAAACATCATAATCGACTTATATTGATTTTCGAATTCATTGATCACATACATCAACTGTTGAACATTTGCCTCATAGATAGCTAATTTTAGCTTTATCTTATCTAAAGAATACCCCATTGAATTTGCGAAAATTATGGCAGTTGAATATGCTCTAATTGCAGGGCTACTTACCAATAAATTAGGAGAAAGCCCTTGTTCCTTGATCCAAAGTGCAGATAATTCAGCATCGCCATACCCTCTAGGAGCAAGATGGCGTTCACTATCACTTTTTACATATTCATTATGAAAAGATTTCGCATGCCGAATAAGAGTTAAAGTAAGCATGAATTTAAACTATTTCTTTTCTTTAAGGAACTCTATATAAGTTGGAAAGTGATCGGAATATCCATGATTGTACACATTTCCATCATACGTGCGTAAGGGATATCCCTTATACTGTCCTGTTTGTTGGAGCATGAATTCCTTTTTAAAGATTGCAGCCTTTTGGAAGAAAAATCCAGTTTGTGTTTTATCTAAGAAAGATTGAGAAACCATAATTTGATCGAATAGATTCCAAGAGTCACCATAAGCAAGTGTTCCATTGCCATTTTTATAAAAAGTTACCCATGGATTATAGATTCCACCTTTTGCAACTTTATCAGGATCACCTTTGGCACCTAGGACTTTCGCTACACTTGGGCTAACAGGATCGTCATTTAAATCACCCATTAAAATAAATTTTGCGTTGGGATCGGCCTTTACTATCGAATCGATTTTAGCTTTACCTACTCCAGCGGCAATTGCACGACTCGGAGCGGAGGCTTCACCTCCACGACGAGATGGCCAATGGTTTACAAGAACATGAAGTGGTTCACCATCAAATAATCCATAAACATATAAGACATCTCGTGTAAAATAAGGTTTACCTTCATCACCGATAAGGCTTACAAACAATGGTTCACTTTTAATTACCTTGAAATATTTAGGATTATAAACTAAACCAACATCAATACCTCTTTTATCTTGAGAATCGTAATGAACAATCTTATAACCTCTTCCTCTAAGTTTTTCCTGATTTATTAGATCAAGCATAACTCCTTCTGTTTCAACTTCGGCAACACCAAACATTGCTAAACCATCTGGGGATAAATCAGTTCCAATTAAACTTAAAACATCAGAAAGTTTACTTAACTTATCGTTATAAACGTTTCGATTATACAAATGGGAGCTATTTGGTAAAAATTCAGCGTCATCATTATCGCCATCGATCGTATCAAAAAGGTTTTCACAGTTATAAAAACCAATTAATCCTACTTTATATTGCTTTTGTGCATGAAGAGCTACAGCGCTAAACATGAAGAAACAAACTATTATTACCTTTTTTATCATGACATTCATACTTTTAGAGCCGCAAACCTACAAAATGCATTGGGTAAATTGGATGAAAATGTATAAATAACCTAATGATAAAACGAATTCATGCTTTATGACAATACTGCATATAGTAATTCCCTAACTTTGCGTTCCTTAAAATTAAAACACAGAAACATTGCTTATGAATTTTCGTGTATCCTTAACCAACCTATTGCTATTACTTTTATTTCCCTTTTTAGCAACCGCCCAAACTGGAATCTTAAAAGGTTCCTTACAAGATAATGATTCGAAAACACCAATTTCGGGCGCTACTGTAATTATAAAAGGCTCAATTTTATCAGCTGTAACTGACGATCAAGGCTCATTTACAATTAGTGGAATTCCCTTTGGAAATTACACCATAGATGTAAATGCTGCTGGATTTGAAATTCCAGCTGGAACGATTTTTCCTGTTACGATAAATGGACCTGAAACTACCGTTGGCGTTTTGTCAATGTCGCATTCTGTAAATCAAACTCCTTCGCCAGTAGAAGAAAACATTCCAACGGTATCCTTATCAGATTCTGAATTAAAAGAAGAAGGATCTCAGAGTGTTTCGGGAGTATTAGGTGCTATTAGAGATCCATTTGCTTCGGCTGCGGCATATAATTTTAGTATAGCTCGTTTTCGCCGTCGCGGATATGAAAATGAAGAAGTTACTTATATGAATGGGATGCCTGTTGAAGATTTAACTTCTGGCAGAACACTATTTAGTACTTGGGGCGGACTTAACGATGTTATTAGAAGTAGAGAATCTACCTATGGTATGGCTCCATCGAATAATACTTATGGTAGTCTTGATGGATCAACCAGCATTGATAGTAAAGCTTCGCGTCAGCGTAAGCAATTTCAAATATCGTATGCATTATCAAATCGTTCATATGATAACCGAGTAATGGCAACTTATGGTTCAGGATTGATGAAAGGTGGATGGGCTTTTGCTGGATCTATCAGTCGTCGTTGGGCTAAAGAAGGTTTTGTAAAAGGAACCTATTATGATGGTTGGTCGTGGTTTATGTCGGTTGAGAAAAAATTAGGCGAACGTAGTACACTTAGTTTATCGCATATAGGAGCAAATACTGAGAATGGACGTTCATCACCTGCCGTTGCAGAGGTTTATGATTTAGCTGGTTCACATTATTATAACCCAAATTGGGGATATCAAAACGGGAAAGTACGTAACTCCTCAGTGGGTCGTCAGCAACAACCTCTTACTATTTTGAGCCATGAGTGGAAAATTGATGAACATTCAAATTTAGAAACATCATTAGGATATCAATACGGAACAAATAGTACAACTGGACTTGATTGGTACAACGCACCAAATCCAAAACCTGATTACTACCGTTATCTACCTAGTTTTCAAGAAGATTCTACATTTAAAGTAAACGTTGCAAATGATTGGAGAAATAATGAATTAACTCGACAGATTAATTGGGATAAAATTATTGATATTAATCGTAACCAAGCAACCACTTTAGTTACTGATGGAAGTGGAAACATTGAAATTGGAAGGCAGAGTGCATACGTATTAGAAGAAAGGATTTCAGAACACAAACGAATTACTTTTAACACTACTAAAACAACTTCAATTGGAGATCATGTTGTTTATACAAGTGGTTTCTCCTACCAATATCAGCAATCCGAATTTTATAAAAGAATTAGCGATTTATTAGGTGGCGATTTTTATGTTAACTTAAATCAATATGCTGAACAATCGTATCCTGGTGATTTAAATGCTATTCAAAATGATTTAAATAATCCAAACGCAATACTACATGTTGGCGATAAATTTGGTTATGACTATATAGCAACTTTGCAGAAATCATTGTTTTGGTTGCAAGGTCAATTTAAGTTTAACAAAATTGATTTTTATGTAGGTGGTAATTTAAGCAATACTAGTTTTTATCGAACTGGATTATATAAAAGCGGAATTTTTCAAGATAACTCATTTGGCGATTCACCTCGACAAGCGTTCAACAACTATTCAATTAAAGGCGGTTTAACGTATAAATTGAATGGCAGAAATTATTTATTTGCAAATAGTGTATTTGAAACAAGAGCTCCTTTATTTGAAAACACTTATTTATCACCAAGAACCCAAAACACTACTGTTCCAGGAGTTGATGATGAAAATATTACTTCAGTTGAAGCTGGATATTTGATGCGTTCCCCAAAAGTAAAAATACGTGCAACAGCATTTTTCACTCAATCAAATAATGGTACAGATGTACAAAGTTTTTATGATGAACAGTATCGTACGTTCGTTAATTTTAGTGTATCCAACATCGACAAAAGATATGTTGGGATTGAGCTTGGAGTAGAAGCTAATTTAGGCAAAGGATTAACGGCTACAGGCGGCTTATCATTAGGGGATTATTATTTTAACTCTCGCCAGCATCAAATTATTACCCAAGATAATTCGCCTACCGTTTTAGGAGATAATATTATTTATTCTAAGAACTTTTATATAGCCGGTTCTCCACAAACAGCTGGCACCGTTGGATTGAACTATCGTTCTAAAAAATTCTGGTACGTTGGGGTAAATGCCAATTACTTTGATAAAATTTATACTGATTATAGTCGTACGCGTAGAACGGTTGGAGCCGTTGCACTTTTAGCAGAGGATGATCCAATTAGAAAAGGAATTATTGAACAGGAAAAATTAAGTAGTCAATATACTCTTGATTTATCTGCAGGAAAATCATGGAAAGTAAACAGCTTTATAAAAAGTTGGAAGCGTCAAACTTTCCTTGTGTTAAATGCTAGTATTAATAACATTTTAAATAATACTGATTTTAGAACTGGAGGATATGAGCAGCAACGTTTCGATTATACTGATAAAAACATTAATAAATATGCGCCTAAATATTTTTATGCCTTTGGCACTACCTATTTTGTAGGACTTACATTAAGATTTAATTAAACTAGCAACAACACGTAAACCATGATACAAAGTAAAAAATTTCAATTAAAGGCTTTAACATTACTATCAGTATTGTTTTTAGCAATTGGATTATCATCTTGCCGCAAGGAATCATTTGATGAGCCACCGATTACAGGTACAGATCCTGATTTAAAAGTGAATATGACCATTGATTCATTGAAAAAAATGTATCAAGATTCCATATTAAATAAAGGTGGAAATATCACTATTGGTAATGATTGGATTATTGCCGCAACTGTTGTTGGTGATGATCAATCGGGGAATTTATACAAAACGATGATCATTGAAGATTCAACCGCAGGGATTGCTATCCGTATTGATCAATCTGAATTTTGGAGAAACTATCCTGTTGGTCGTAGAGTTTTTATTAAACTGAAAGGTTTAGTAATTGGTGGATACAAAGGATTAATTCAAATTGGTGGTTATGTTGACTATACTAGTTTTCCTGCTTCAGCAGCAACGATTCCATCTAATCAGATAGGTAAGTATATATATCCTGGTGTTTGGGGATTAAAACCAAAGCCATCAATTGTAACTATTGCTGATTTAAATAATCTAATAAAGTGGCAAAATCGTTTGGTTCAAATTAATGATGTTCAATTTCAACCATCAGATACATTACAACCATTTGCTGATGCTGTGAATCTTTTATCGAAAAGCAGATACCTTATTGGATGCAATACAACATCTCCAAAATTAGCAGCTTACACAAGTGGATATTGCAATTTTGCTTCACAACTTACACCTACTAAAGATGGATCTATTGTGGGTATATTTTCTGTATACACTTCAGGTCAGTTTTTGATTCGTGATTTGAATGATGTTTCAATGATGACAAACGCATATTGTGGAGATGGAAGTGGTGTATTACCAGGTGTAATAAGTGAAGATTTTAGTTCAATTACTGCTTCTAGTCCGATCGCTATTTCAGGATGGACCAATGTTGCTGTTGTTGGAACTAAACAGTGGTTAGGAAAAACCTTTTCTACAGAAAAATTTGCTGAAGTAACAGCTTATCAATCATCATTACCTAGCATGGAAAGTTGGTTAGTGACTCCAGGATTTAATATCACTGCTGGAGATACTTTAAGCTTTAAATCAGAACTTGCATTTTATAAGCACGATGGACTTACAGTTTGGGTTTCTAATAACTATACAGGAAACCCAGCTACAGCTACATGGCAACAACTTACTTGCGCATTACCAGGATCTGCAACAGGTAATTATAACTGGGTAAATTCAGGCGATGTTTCACTTAATGGATTAGGTCTTACAGGAACACTTAACGTAGGATTTAAATATGTTGGTGATGGTACAACAAATACAACTACTTTCCGAATTGACAATGTTCGTGTGAGGTAAAAATAATCACTTACGAGAAACCCTGAAGTAGAATGCAAATGCATACACTTCAGGGTTTTTTTGTAGGTTAATATTAATTAAGACATGATTTATTCGAAACATTTAAAAGAACTTTCGGCATTATCTACGCCGTATTACTTTTATGATTTAGACTTATTAAAATCAACATTAGAGACGGTAAAAACTGAAGCTGATAAGTATAATTTCAAAGTTCATTATGCTGTTAAGGCAAATAATAATGAGCACATACTAAAATTAATTAAAGACTTTGGTTTAGGTGCAGATTGTGTGAGCGGTAATGAAGTAGAAATGGCCATTAAATGTGGATTTAATAACCATGACATAATACTTGCAGGTGCTGGAAAAACAGATCTTGAAATTGAAACCGCTTTATTCAATAGGATTTCATGTTTGAATTGTGAATCATTAGAAGAACTTTTAGTTATTTCTAAATTAGCAGTAAAACATAATTGTGTTGCAAGAATAGCATTACGTGTTAATCCTAATATAGATGCCCAAACACATTCTTATATCACCACCGGCTTAAACGAAAATAAATTCGGTATTAGTGAAAATGAATTGGCAGAAGCAATTGAAATTATTGAAAAAAATCCTTCGCTTAAACTTTGTGGCTTACATGTACATATTGGTTCTCAAATAAACGACACTAACATTTTTGTAGAGTTATGTAAAAAGATTAATTCATTAAACAAATGGTTTTCTGAAAAAAAAATAAACTTCGAGCACATCAATGTTGGCGGTGGACTTGGGATTAATTATGAGAATCCTGATAATAATTTAATCCCCGACTTCGCGACCTATTTTTCAATATTTAATACACATTTAGTGCTAAAAAATGGAGAGGAATTACAAGTAGAGTTGGGCCGTTCTATTGTTGGGCAGTGTGGAACTTTAGTGAGCAGTGTGTTGTATTCTAAAAAACGATCTCAGAGCACTTTTTTAATCCTTGATGCTGGAATGACCGAGTTGATGCGTCCTGCATTGTATCAAGCCTATCATTGTATCCAACATCTTGACGATAGTAATAACAATGCACTTAAAAATTCCTATACGGTAGTGGGTCCTATCTGCGAAAGCAGTGATACATTTGGAAAAAACATTGAGCTTCCGATAACCAAAAGAGGGGATATTTTACTTATTAGAAGCGTTGGTGCCTATGGAGAAGTAATGTCATCATCTTATAATTTACGTAAAAAGGCTCTTGCTTATTTTATAGAGAACGAAAAAATAATTTAGGATTCAATTTCTGTAGTGATGAGTGATTAAATTATTTGAAATTTAAATTTGGTTCAAACCTCAATTATTACTTATCTGAACGTACTTTTGCATCTTCCAAATTTCCTTCTTACATGCAAAAGTCAATACAATCTGCTTTAATCTCTGTTTATCATAAAGGTGGCCTTGATATAATCGTTAAACATTTACATCGTTTAGGAGTTAAAATTTATGCAACCGGTGGCACCTTTGATTTTATTGAAGTGATGAAAATTCCAGTTATTGCTGTTGAAGACATTACTGGATATCCTTCTATCCTTGGTGGACGAGTTAAAACATTGCATCCAGGAGTTTTTGGTGGAATTTTAGCGATTCGTGATGATGAACAGCATCAAGCCCAAATGCAAGAGTTTAAGCTTCCCTTTATTGATTTAGTAATAGTTGACTTATATCCCTTTCAGGAAACAGTTGCTTCGGGATCTAGTGATGAAGAAATAATTGAAAAAATTGATATTGGCGGGATCTCACTTATTAGAGCTGCGGCCAAAAACTTTAACGATGTAGTTATTATTCCAACCTTCAATGATTATCCATTTCTACTGGATATACTTGAAAATCAAAATGGTAAAACAACTTTATTGCAGAGAAAAAATCAATCCTTATCTGCTTTTGCGGTAAGCAGTGGTTACGACTCTGCTATTCATCAATGGTTTTTAGGAAATAATTCTATTAATGAAACAGTTCAAACTCCAGCTTCTTGGGCAACAAAAAGTTTGCGATATGGTGAAAACCCACATCAAAAGGCTAGTTTTCGAGGGAACTTATCTGAAGTATTTAATCAGCTTCATGGCAAAGAACTTTCATACAATAATTTATTAGATGTTGATGCTGCATTAAATTTAATTAGTGAATTTGAAGAGCCAACTATTGCAGTAATCAAACATAATAATGCTTGTGGATTAGCATCCGATTCATCAATTATTAAAGCTTGGGAAAAAGCATTAGCGGGAGATCCTGTTTCTGCTTTTGGTGGTGTAATTATTAGCAACAGACTAGTAAGCAAAGAACTAGCTACTGAAATGAATCAATTGTTTTTTGAAGTTTTGCTTGCTCCAGGCTACGATCCAGAAGCATTAGTGATTCTACAAAGCAAGAAAAACAGGATGCTTTTAGAAACAAAGCCTTTTCAAAAACCAACTCAATTAATTCGAAGTGTGTTAAACGGAGTACTCGTACAAGATCCGGATAACCGTACAGAAACTATCAATGATTTCAAAGTTGTAACGATAAAGACTCCTACTGAAAGTGAATACAAGGATTTAATATTTGCGAATAAAATTGTAAAGCATAGTAAAAGTAATGCCATTGTCCTTGCTAAAGATGGTCAATTGATAGCAAGCGGTGTTGGACAAACATCTCGAATTGATGCACTTAACCAAGCCATTAACAAGGCGAAACATTTTGGTTTTTCAACTGTTGGCTCTGTAATGTCGTCGGATGCTTTTTTTCCTTTTCCTGATTGTATTCAGATAGCACATGAAGCTGGAATCAGTGCAGTGATTCAACCAGGAGGTTCATTACGCGATCAGGATTCGACAGATGAAGCAAATAAATCAGAGATGTCGATGGTAATTACAAATATTCGTCATTTTAAACATTGATACGTTCATAATTACAATAAAAACAATCAACTTTGCACTGATTGAAAATATACCTTGCAACAAATTGGAATTAATGAAATGTTGCGTGTTATCATTTAATTAAGATTCCATCATTAACTATAAATAATCCACTCTCAGAATGGGACTATTTGATTTCCTCACACAGGAGATTGCCATTGACCTTGGTACTGCTAATACCCTTATCATCAATAACGATAAAGTTGTTGTTGATGAACCATCCATAGTCGCTATCGATCGAACCAACGGAAAAGTGATTGCCGTAGGTAAACAAGCCATGATGATGCATGGTAAGACGCATGAAAACATCAAAACAGTTCGTCCGTTGAAAGATGGTGTAATTGCAGATTTTGAAGCTGCAGAACACATGATCAAAGGAATGATCCGAATGATTAATCCAGGAAATAAACTTTTTACTCCTTCTTTAAGGATGGTAATTTGTATTCCATCAGGGATTACAGAAGTGGAGAAACGTGCTGTTCGTGACTCTGCGGAGCATGCAGGTGCAAAAGAAGTTTACTTGATACATGAGCCAATGGCTGCTGCTATTGGAATTGGAATTGATGTTGAAGAGCCAATGGGCAATATGATTATTGATATTGGTGGTGGTACTAGTGAAATTGCGGTTATTGCTTTAGGCGGAATTGTTTGTGATCAAAGTATTCGTGTTGCTGGTGACGGTTTTACAACGGATATTTGGGATTATATGCGTCGTCAACATAATATCTTAATTGGAGAGCGTACTGCAGAACGAATTAAAATTGAAGTAGGCTCTGCATTACCTGAATTAGATAATCCTCCACCAGACTTTGCTGTTCATGGTCGTGATTTAATGACGGGAATTCCAAAAGAGATTACAGTTAGTTATCCTGAAATTGCGCATGCTTTAGATAAGTCAATTTCAAAAATTGAAGAAGCTATTTTAAAAGCATTGGAGATTACTCCTCCAGAACTTTCGGCAGATATTTACCGAACTGGAATTTATTTAACTGGTGGTGGCGCATTACTTCGAGGATTAGATAAACGTATTGCTATGAAAACGAAGTTACCTGTTCACGTAGCTGAAGATCCATTAAGAGCAGTTGTTAGAGGAACAGGTATAGCATTGAAAAATATTCATCGATATAAGTTTCTTCAACATTAATAAATAATTCCTGTCGGAAGCTGAAAATGCATTCATCAATCTTCTTGCTGCAATATGTAGTTAAGTTGAAATGTAAATAATCATTGAATGAAATTATTGTTCCTTTTAATTTGGCGCAACAACTTTACGTTGTTTTTTGTTTTATTGCAGTCGTTTTGTATTTATCTTATTATCAATAACAGCTATTATCAACATGCTACGGTTTTAAATGCTACTAATTCGGTAGTTACTGAAATGATGGAAGGATATAGTTATGTAAAAGAATATATTCATCTTCGAGAGAATAACGAAAATTTATCGAAAGAGAATTCTGCATTACGCGCAATGTTGAATGATTCAAAATATGATACGGATAGTTCTCGGATTGTTGTAAGTGACAGTTTAAATTTTCAGCAATATAAATTTCTCAATGCTAAAGTGATTAACAACTCCATAAATCATCGTAATAATTATCTTACGCTAAACAAAGGAAGTTTACAAGGAGTAAAACCTGAGATGGGTGTAATTACTTCTAATGGCATTGTAGGTATTGTTAAACAAGTTTCTGATCACTATTGTACGGTGATGTCGTTTTTACATAAAGATACTCGTATTAGCGGCATGATAAAACGCAACAAATTTTTTGGATCATTAGTATGGGATGGAGAAGATCCAAGCATTGCGACATTAAATGAGATTGACAAAACTGTTCCAGTACAAAAAGGTGATACCATAATTACAACGGCATATTCTGCGATTTTTCCAGCGGGCCTAATGCTCGGAACAGTGATCGAAGCAAAATTAAATCCTGGCTCAAACTTCCATCAAATACGTGTAAAATTATCTACTCATTTCGACAATCTTAGCTACGTTAATATCGTTGATAACTTAATGAAGAACGAACAACGAGAACTTGAGTCAAACAATAAACCTGACGACAAATGATACTCGACATTCTTCGAATTGTTTTAAGATTTATTGTGCTTGTTTCACTTCAAGTACTTGTATTGAATAATGTTCAACTAGGTGGTTTTATAAATCCATATTTATATGTTTTATTTTTAATAACGCTTCCGGTAAGTACACCTCGTTTATTATTACTATTTGTAGCTTTAGTAACTGGGTTAACAATTGATATGTTTCAAAATACTGTTGGAATGCATGCTTCTGCTTGTTTGTTTCTTGCTTTCGCGCGACCAAGTTGGTTGAAGATGATTGCACCACGAGATGGTTACGAAGCTGATGCAGTTCCTTCAATAAAAAAGTTTGGATTTCCATGGTTCGTTGCATATAGTTCAGTTTTAATACTAATACATCATTTCACATTATTTTATATTGAAGTATTTCGATTTAGTGAGTTTTTTAGTACATTATTAAGAGTAGTGCTTAGTAGTGTTGTAACTTTACTACTTGTAATCATAGCTCAATATATCTGCACCAAACCTAGTGAACGATTGCAACGTGCAGGATCCTAAAGGTTTTTAGTAATAATAATCGATTTTAATAATTTACAAAATGGAAAATACCGCAAACAGCGGACAGCGACTGGTGATTATTGGTATTTTTACTGCCATCATCATCATTTTTTTAGCTCGTTTATTTTACATTCAAGTGGTTGAAGATTCCTATACTGTATCTGCAAATAACAATGTTTTACGATATATGATCGACTATCCTGCAAGAGGTATGATTTACGATCGTAAAGGAAAAATTTTAGCATTTAATCAAGCAGTATATGACTTGATGGTAATCCCTCGACAGGTAAAAGAAATTGATACTACTGAATTTTGTTCGTTGCTCGAAATTGATAAAGATAATTTTATTGATAAGATGACGAAAGCGAAAGCTTTTTCTAAAATTAAATCATCCATTTTTGAGAAACAAATATCAGCTGAGAGTTATGCTACCTTTCAAGAAAAATTATATAAGTTTCCTGGGTTTTATGTTCAGCCACGAACGTTACGTAAATATCCAAACAATACAGCTGCTCACGTATTAGGGTATATTGGTGAGGTAAACGATGCCTTGATTGCTAAGAATCCTTACTATAGACAAGGTGATTATATTGGAATCAGTGGTGTTGAACAAAGCTATGAAGGTGAGTTACGTGGTAAGCGGGGAGTACGCATTATCATGGTGGATGTTTATAATCGTGAGAAAGGAAGTTTCAAAAATGGATCGTATGATTCTTCTGCTGTTGCTGGATCAAATTTAGTATCATCTTTAGATGCGGAGCTGCAAGCATATGGGGAAAAACTAATGCAAAACAAAGTAGGAGCATTAGTTGCCATCGAACCAAAAACGGGTGAGATATTGGCGATGATCTCTAGTCCTTCCTATGATCCCAATTTATTGGTAGGTAGAGTGAGATCTAAAAACTATGGTTATTTATTAAAAGATCCACTTAAGCCATTATTTAATCGAGCCATGCAGGCATATTATCCTCCTGGTTCAACATTTAAATTAACGAGTGCACTTTCTTCATTGCAAGAAGGTGTAATAACACCCAACACAACCTTTCCACATGTATTTACCGTAGGAAGCAAATCGGTTCATTGCCATCCGCACGTACCTGGACCATTAATACAATCAATACAATTTTCCTGCAACCCATTTTTTTGTAATACTTTCCGAACATTCGTCGACAATAAAAAGTATGGCACTTCAGAACACGGTTATTCAGTGTGGCGTGATTATATGATGAGCTTTGGAATTGGATTAAAGATTGGTGTTGATATGCCGCATGAGTTAAAAGGACTAATACCATCACTTGCATTTTATGATAAAATTTATGGCAAAAATCATTGGCATGCTTTAACTATTTTCTCATTAGGAATCGGACAAGGTGAATTAGGAGTAACACCATTACAAATGGCTAATATTATTTGCATCATCGCAAACAAAGGATATTATTATACTCCACATATCATAAAAACAATTGCGAACAAGCCAAATAGTACTCGAAATCTTGGGCAGAAACACTATTGTAAAGTTGATTCAGCATGGTTCAATGTAGTGCATGATGGAATGCAAAAAGTTGTTGAGGCTGGAACAGCGAGAATTGCACAATTTGGCAATATGGTTATTTGTGGAAAAACAGGTACTGCACAAAATCCACATGGTAAAGATCACTCGTTATTTGTTGCATTCGCACCACGAGAGAATCCAAAAATCGCGATCGCTGTAATGGTTGAAAATGCAGGCTTCGGAGCTACTTGGGCGGCTCCTATTGCAAGTTTAATGATGGAGAAATACCTTACTGATTCGATTACTCGTCCTGCAGTAGAAGAGCGAATGGAAAAAGGAGTGATACTCCCTTCATTTGTAACTAAAAAAGATGTTGATGAAATAGATAATGAGCCGGTGATTATAAATGATGTTAGGCCTAAAATAAATTTAGATCAAAAATCAACACCAAAGGTTCCTGTAAAAAAAGAGAAAGCAAAAGCAATTAAAGCAACTGCAATGATAAATAACTCAGAAAAACATTCTCTTGTTATAAATCGTACATCGATAAAATAGCACATTAATATAATGCGTCAGCAAAAAAACATATTTGAAAATATTGATTGGGTACTTGTGATCATGTATCTTGTATTGGTATTAATGGGCTGGATGAATATTTACGCTGCTGTATTTAACGAAGAGCATAGTAGTATATTTGATATGACACAAAATTACGGTCGTCAGCTTTTATGGATTGGAACTTCGTTAGTTTTAGCATTGGCTATATTAGTTATTGATGGGAAATTTTTTGCTGCCTTCTCCTACCCTATTTATGCGGTAATAATGGTGCTGGTATTATTTGTTTTAATTGTTGCTAAGGATGTACAAGGTGCAAGAGCTTGGATTGAAATAGGAAGTTTTAAATTACAACCATCGGAGTTTGCAAAATTTGCTACGAATATGGCGATTGCAAAATATTTAAGCACCTTAAACATTCGCATGGAAGATATGCGAACAAAAATTACAGCTGGAATAATTGTTGCCTTACCAGTTGCATTAATTCTTTTACAAAATGATACTGGCTCTGCATTAGTTTTTTGCGCGTTTATCTTTGTGCTATATCGCGAAGGACTTTCTCAAAATGTTCTCATCTTTGGATTTCTAGCTGGAGTAATATTTGTTTTAACGTTGATGGTTTCAAAAATGATATTGCTAGGTGTTATAGTTGGTGCAGGTATTTTGGGCTATGTTTTAATGCGCAAAACGCGTAAAAATTTGTTTGCAATTTTACTAATTGTGGTGATGTCGGCAGGTGTTGTTTTTAGTGTCGACTATGCGTACAATAAAATTCTACAAGCGCATCAACGTGAACGAATAGATATTTTGTTAGGAAAAAAATCTGATCCTAAAGGAGCTGGTTATAACGTAAATCAAAGTTTAATTGCCATTGGATCTGGCGGATTAAATGGGAAAGGATATTTACAAGGAACACAAACAAAATATGATTTTGTTCCTGAACAAAGTACCGATTTTATTTTTTGCACTGTTGGCGAAGAATGGGGATTTGCTGGAACTACAACCGTGCTTTTATTGTTCCTAGCACTACTCTATCGAATTATTTTTATTGCCGAACGACAACGCTCATCATACACACGAATTTATGGATATGGTGTCGCCTCAATTTTATTTTTTCATATCATGATTAATGTTGGAATGGCAATAGGATTAGCTCCTGTAATCGGCATCCCTCTTCCATTTTTTAGTTATGGAGGTTCATCACTCTGGAGTTTTACGATTCTACTTTTTATCTTGATTAAGTTGGATAGCTATAGGATGTATATACTTCGTTGATTTTTAATTAAGAATTAAGAATTAAGAATTAAGAATTAAGAATT
>JANPGA010000253.1:0-7021 GCA_031423735.1 Bacteroidota bacterium
AAAATAACGGGTTGGTAACAATTTTAGGAAAAGCACCACATGTTGCTGCAAATATTTTTGATTGTGCAATGGATGTAACTCCAGCAAAATCTGCATATATACATATGTCTCATTTTATTGATCCAAATGCAACTGAGATAATAGAGGTTACTGAGGTTATAGATAATAATTGCTAATATCTAATTAACTGATTTTTTTTGTAACTTGTAGGCAATTAGATTAGGCATTTTAAAAAGGGTATATCTTATTAATTTTTATTTTAATTGCGAATTATTTAAATATTCACATTCAAAGAAACAAATTTTTACTCTTTGAATGTTAATTAATTTCATTTGTATTCTCTTTTTAAATTATAGAAGATTACAAATCCAAATTACATTATTCACAATTTTTCAATAACTTTTCAAATGATCTACCTAATACACACAATTTATCCCTACCTTCACAAAACCACCATGATAAATTACTAATTTAAAGCTATCTAAATGAAAACCATATTTACTTTAATTTTTATATTGTTTTTATCTTCCTCCTTAAAAGCACAAAATAATTTCGAAAAAGTTATTGATACACTAGGTAGTGCATTTGCATCCTGCGTGAAAGAAACTTTTGATGGGGGATATGTAATTTGCGGGGAAAGCACCTTAGGTGGAAATGATGTTAGTATCATAAAATTTGACTCTCTTGGAAATATAGAGTGGGCTAAAGTATATGGAGGTTTTGGTATGGATGCTGGAGCAGATATAGAGCAAACTCCCGATAGTGGTTATATTGTGGATGCAGGATTTAATACTGGTTTAAATTCACAAACCTGGGTATTGCGCTTAGATGTAAATGGTGATACACTTTGGACCCAAAAATATTCACTAGGATCAGGAGCAACTGATGCATATAATATGGCTGTTGGCATAGGTGGTTATTTAGGAATTACCGGAACTTATAAAAATAATAATACCTCTCAATTGGAAGCCTTTTTACTATTAATTGATAGCTCAGGAACTCTTTTAAATTCAAAAACAAATTATTTTAATATTAAGTCTGAAGGACATGCTTTGGTTCAACTAAGTAATGCTAATTTTTTAATTACAGGTATTAAAAGTAATGGATTAACGAATCCTGAAATTTTCTTAATTAAAACAAATCCATTTGGTGATACCATTTGGACTAAAGCCTATGGTACATCTAAAGTTAATAATGCATTTGATATTCAAGCAACGAATGATGGGGGGTTTGTAATTGCCGGGTATAGATTCAACAATTTATGTCCTTGTTACAATAGTTATGTAATTAAAACCGATATGAATGGCGATACACTTTGGACTAAATTGTATCTTGATGGCCATGAATCCATTGCGTACTCGATTGAACAAACAACTGATGGTGGATATATAATTGCTGGAACTTCATATGCATCTGGAGTAAATAATTTTTATGATTTATTTCTGATGAAAATCAATTCTGTAGGAGATACCCTTTGGTCAAGGCAATTTGGTGGAAATGCTCCTGATTATGGTTATTTTGTTCGCCAAACTAAGGATGGAGGGTATATTGTATCGGGCTCAACATCAAGCTATGGTGGAATTTATTTAATAAAAACCGATAGTTTAGGTCGTGTAAATAGTAGTACTGGAACAGTTGAAATAAATAATCCGCTTGACTTTTCAATTTTCCCAAATCCTAATAATGGCGTTTTTTCACTTCAAGTAAAAGGGATTTCAAAACTTCATTCATTTATCGAAATTTACAATTTAAATGGTGAGCGAGTTTATACATGTCAATTAACTAACAATTCAAAAAACAACATCAACTTATCTTTTTTAAACACTGGATTGTATGTAGTGTTGCTTAAGTCGGATGATAAAATTTACACTAAAAAAATTAGTATACAAAAGTAAATAAAATTAATTCTACAAATTTATTAAATCGGAGTAGTTAGTATTTCTAAATATGATTATTCTTTTAATGTTCACCATAAATCATTTACTATGAAAAATCTTTCTAAATTATTTACTGTATTATTCGTTTGTTGTTTCAAATTCGGTGGTGCGCAAACACAATTACAAAATTGGTTTATTTCGCCAAAACAAGTACAAATACCTTTACTCGGGCCGCCAACTGTTATACCCATACCGGCTTCTAATGCAATACTTCCTGTAAATGCTCCAAGCACGACTATGCAAGTAGTAAATGGCATGTATGATAGCGGAAATAATTTACTTTTTTACATTGCAAATGGCATTGTTTACGATTACAATAATACAATTATAGGAACCATTAATCCTGCAATTTCAGGTGCTGAAATTTGTATTGTGCCTTTTGATAATAATAATACTACTTGCCAACGTAAATACAATATTTTTACTACCTCAGGAGGTTTTAATAATGGAATAAGTTTAGTGCAAAGTATAGTGGATATGAATAGTTTTAGCCTTACTACTAATATAATAGTTGATAATGTTGAAGATATGGATAATGTTGAATATGGCGCTATTGCCGTTAGTACAGCCTTATCTACTAATAATGGTAATCGTTTTATATATTATATGTCGAGTGGGGGAACGATTAATTCAAGTAATTGTATCATTCGAAAAATAATACTTAAAAGTGACGGCACACTAGATTATACTTCAAAAGCCGATGTTTTCCCAACAAATCCTGCAAGTAATTTAGCGGGTGAAGTTTTTACACGTGAGTTAGAATTATCACCTGACGGAAAATTTTTAGCTTGGGCGAGTTCGGCTGCCTTTCCTCAAACTCGATACCATATTTTAGAAGTGGATAAATTCGGAGTTTATAAGCCAAGCACCTATCATTCTTTTAATTTGCCAAACATTACTCCAAGTTATACCGGGAATAATACAGCTGGTTTTCGTGGAATTGAGTTTTGGCAAAATAGTACAAGCACTTTGTTATGTTTAGGCGCTGGTTCAGATGGTATTTTTGTTACAAATATTCCCAGTCTATCACCATTTACTCAAGTATCTGGCTCACTACCTTTTGGAACCTCAGAAATTGAATTAGGATATAATAATCAAATGTATGCTAGTTCAGCAAATACTGGGGTTGGTATGAATAACATTGGAGCTTTCGATCCTTCTATAAGTCTTCCATTAATCACTCCATTTCAACCTACTAATTCCTTTACCTTTGTAAATCCACCTATCATTTATTCTGTTTTACCTGTTGTTATAGGAGTCCCCCCCCCACCACCTGATGCATTCTTCACCTTACCTGATCAAATTGATGGGCAAGATTATAGTTTACTAGTTTCGTCTCCAGTATTACATATTGCTTCTGAAAACTCCTATAATTATGCATTACACAATACCGCAACTTGGGCACAAGGCAGTGGCAACAACCCATGGAATGCTACAGGAACCGTTCAAATTATAAAAGAATTACGCATCTCCAATTTTTCTCATTTAATAATTGACAATATGACCTTTAAATTTAGTCCGGATGCTAAAGTTATTATTGAAGCAGGAAGTTCATTAACATTAACTAATTCAACCTTTACCTCTGATTATATTGTTGATCCTTGTTTAGCAGCATATACATGGAAAGGCGTTGAAGTATGGGGCGATAAAAATGCACCGCAAAATAATAACGTTCAGGGTAAGTTAACGCTTACTAATAACTCGTACATTAAATATGCTCAGTGGGGTGCACGCAACTATAATTCTACAACATCCACTATAACTGGAGGAATCATCACTGCAAATATTGGATCATCATTTTATAACAATAATATTGATGTAGATTTTTCTCCCTATCAAAATTTTAGGATGTTAAGTAGTGGAAAACAACTCATCGGAAACATTAGTTCATTTAGTGATTGCCATTTTACAACCGATCAATATTATCCATTTACAACAAAACCAAATCATGTAAAAATCGATAATTGCTATTGGATTACTTTCAATAATTGTGAGTTTAAAAACACAAATGCTGCTTCAATAAATAATTTTCAGAGTGTAGGTATAAAATCGTTCAATGGTGGTTTTTCAGTAACTAATAACTCCCATTTTATTAATTTATGGAGAGGTGTTGAAGCGAATCGATCTACCGTAAATCAATCGTTTATTATTCAAAATTCTTTTTTTACAAATAATATTATAGGCATAGTATCTTTTAATGTTAATAATTTTGTTATCAATTCAAATGCCTTTGAAATCGGGGCTTCATCCAATTTAACATCTTCAACTCACATTGGAATTAATAACCAAAATGGGAGCGGTTTTAGCATTGAAGAAAATGATTTTAGAGGATCATTATTAAGTCTCCCAACAATTTCTAAATGGGGAGTGTATATCAACAACAGTGGAGCTGCAGATAATCAAATTTATAAAAATAATTATAAAGAATTAAATTTAGGAAATTATTCGCTTGGCGTAAATCGTAATAATAGCAACCCTTCAGTGCATGGTTTACAATATTTATGTAATCAAAACACACTTAATACAAATTATGATATTTATTCTAATTTAGGTGTTAATAATGGAGGTTTAAAGTTAAATCAAGGCAACATTAATTTTCCAGCAGGTAACACATTTTCGCATACTGTCAATGGATTACCTTCTGATTTCTTTAACAATACTTCAATGACGATAAATTACTATTATTATGTTGGCTCGCCTAGTGAAACGCCTAACTACTACAATAATTCAAAAGTTGTTTTACAACCTGTAATAAACCAAAATACATGCTTATCAAATTTAAATAATTGGGGTGCAAGGTTAGCAAACAATGAAACTCAAATATTAAATACTAATTATGACAGTTTGGAAACTGCTTATTTATCTCTTTTATATTCTTACAATCAATTAATGGAAGGTGGAAGTACAAATGCATTATTAAATCAAATTCAGCAAGGTTGGTCGGGACAAGCTTTTGAATTACGAAATCAATTGATGGATCAATCACCGTATTTATCAGAAAGTGCTTTACGCGAAGTAGCCTCAGGAAATGTATTACCATTACCAATGTTACTGATGGTGTGTATTGCAAATCCAGATGCTACAAAGAATGAAGATTTTTTAACATTTCTGCAAAACGATATTCCAAATCCAATGCCTTACTATATGATTGAAATGATAATGGCATCATGGGAAGTAACTACAGCAAGAACCACCTTGGAAAATACACTAGCAAATTATAGTCATAAAATGGCGATAACTGCTGATAAAATTTTAGATGATTTGTATTTTAAAAATGCAGCAAACTCCGATAGCCTATTTATGGATGATTCTACCAATTACAATTTATCTATTCAAAATTGGTTAGCAAGAATTCAAACATTAACAGCAAAATATGATTTGATTGAAAATTATTATGCAGAGAATAATTTAGAAGCAGCTCAAAATATTTTGGATTCAATTCCATCTAATTTTCATTTATCAGATGATCAAGTTGTAGATTATAATGATTACAATTATTTTTATAATTTCAGGAAAAACAATGTTACCAGTCATCATTCCGTTGCCGAATTAAATGAATCCGAAATTCAAGAGTTAGTAGCTTTTACTCAAACAGGTAATAACTTTGCCATTGGGTTGGCTCAAAATATTTTGTGTTACTATTATGCTATCTGTAAAGAAGATGATTATACTTTGCCAACTAATAATAGTCGTACTCGTAGTCTAACCTATAGTAAATCGAAATCAGCAACAAATAGCGTACTAGTTATGCCAAATCCAGCTGCTAATTCAACCATCTTTAGTTACAAACTTCCTGCACTTATAAATGAAAAAGTAATTTTAACAATTGTTGATATTATTGGAAACACAATTGAACAATTCAATCTTAACGAAAGTGAAGGGCAACAAATGTGGGAAACCAAATACGTTAGAAGTGGCTTGTATTTTTATTTTGTAAAAGATGGAAACACAAAAATTGCCAATGGTAAAATTGCAGTTGAGAAATAAGTAAAAAATACACTGTTTAATATTAAAACAGAAAGGGCATCCACTCAACATGGATGCCCTTTTCATTAAACTAAATTCTTAATTATTTACAATGATTTGTGCTCCTAAAGCTTGAGCGCCTGTTCCACCAACGAAACCTTTAGCAAATATTGTATAAATTTTACCTGCTGTTAAGGTTATTCCAGGAAGTGGTAATATCGCTGGAGAAGTTCCTGCAAGTCTTACTTCCAAATCATAAGTTCCTTGATCTAAAGGAGTAAATGCTGATACATCTTTAAATTCATAAGCCGGAAATAATACAGTACTTGCTTTTAAGGCAACATCCACTGCTGGTGCATTTGGAGATAAATGAATAAAGCGAACATGGGCTTTTCCAGAAGCTGGAGCTGCAAGATTATCTTCCGTTACTAATGCTGAAATAACCGATAAACTATCAATAGCAAAAACCGAATAGTTCTTGTCTTTCGCAAAAGGAACATCAGCATTTATAACTGTGGTACTTGTACCAGCTGCATTCACTTTTAAATTACGAGTTCCCTCCTCAACTTGAAGATATCCTGTATTATTTGGATAACTAAGTGCTGAAGTATTCACTTTGTTATTGTCAACTAAAACATCAACACCAGGAGCATCTGGAGAAGCGTGAACTACCATTACCTTGGCTTTACCTTTTTCATCATCGCTTTTTTTGCATGACGATACAGATCCGATTACGATTGCAGCCATGGCAATCATTGAAATTACTTTTTTCATTTTTTAAAGATTTAAAGGGTTTAAGTGGTTTATAAGTTCGTAAACAACTTTAAAACTGAATGGTTTTTGTAGAAATGTCAGATTTTGGTAAACTATAAAATTAAAATTTGTCGAACCATAGAGGAAAAAGGGTAACTTTGCAGCCGCATTGTAGGATAGAAAAAATATTCCTTTGGTTTTGAAAATCAATAGTTTATAGAAATCAGTAAAAATTAGGTAAATTAGAAATTAGCGTTTAGGGTGCGTTTTTGAAAAAAAGCCATCATTTAACAAAGAAATAATCAAGTAAAATTGCCCATCATCAGCACATGAACAACATTCGTAATATTGCCATCATCGCCCAC
>JANPGA010000254.1:0-3557 GCA_031423735.1 Bacteroidota bacterium
TTGTTTTAAAACTGCTTTTTTATTTGAAAATTCTTCAAATCCAAATTGTCCATGTGCCTTTCCAATTCCTGAGCCATTTACTCCGCCAAAAGGTAATTCTGGGTGTGAATAATGGACGAGACAATCATTAATGCAAACACCACCAGCTGAGGTATTCAAGAGTATATTTTCAGAAAATTTTTTCGACTTTGAGAACACATACATCGATAACGGTTTTGGATTTTTATTTAATTTAAATACAACATCTTCAACCTTATTAAAAGTTAAAATTGGTAAAACAGGGCCAAATATTTCTTCTTCCAATAATTTACAATCTGGAAGATCACACAAAATAATAGGTTCTATAAATTTAGAATTTCGATCATGATTACCACCAAAAACAACTTTTGCACCTTTAATTTTTGCCTCATCAAGTAGTCCAATTAATCGATCAAAGTGTTTTTCATTAACTATTCTACCATAACTTTTAGAAGTGTGAATCCCTAAATGATTTTCATCATACATCCTTTTTATTTGATAAATTAAAGCCTCAACAAGTTTATCTTTAACTTTTTCATGTACAAGTATGTAATCAGGAGCAATACAAGTTTGCCCTACATTAATGAATTTGCTCCAAACAATTTTCCTTGCTGCATCAGGTATATTAGCGCATTCACTTACAATTACAGGCGACTTTCCTCCCAACTCCAAAGTAACACTCGCTAAATTTTGCGCTGCTGCCGTCATTACAATTTTACCAATTGAGGTGCTTCCAGTAAAATAAATATGATTAAAAGGAAGCGCTAATAATTTTGTTTTGAGATCGACACCTCCATTTAAAACAGATACTTCTGAAGGATCAAACAATTCACTAATCATTTTTTCGATAAGAATTGCAACATGAGGAGTTAACTCAGAAGGCATTAAAATAGCAGTGTTTCCAGCAGCAATAGCAGAAATCAATGGGCAAGCAATTAAGCTAAAAGGATAATTCCAAGGTGCTATAATTAAACAAACTCCCTTGGGCTCGTTATAAATATAGGAGGAAGACCCAATTAATGTTAAAGGTGCAGAAACAATTTTAGGATGCATCCAAATTTCTAAATGTTCAATAGCATACCTAATTTCACTAATGACCATATAAATTTCAGTAATATCACTTTCCTCGGCTGACTTACCTAAATCCTTACTTAACGCGTTTTGAATTAATGATCTGTTTTTCAAAATCCAATTCAATATCAACTTTAGCTTTATAATACGATCTTTGCAATTAGTAGAACGTAATTCTATACTTTTTTGCTGTTGCTTGTAAAACAATTCTTGAATTGGATATTCCATTTGCAATTTTACTCATTTTTTAGAAGTAAACATGTATAAAATGAATTTCTTATGACATTAAAATTTTACAATTCTCCACAATTCAAAGATTGGAATTATCTTCGTTTTCTAAATATTAGCAAAACATCAGTATGAAATTATATTTGAGATTATTATTTGCTGTTCAATTTATATCAATAAGTTTAATTTTTGCTCAATCGAAAAATATTAATGGCTGGCAATTAGCAGATCCCGACAGTGGAAAAAGAGTGGGTACAGCTGTAAATACTATTTATTCATCAATGTTAAATGGAAAAAAATCATCAACAATAATTGTTGCAGTATTGGATAATGGCACAGATACTTCTCATATTGATTTAATTGATCAAATTTGGAATAATCCAAATGAAATCGCTGGAAATGGAATTGATGATGATAGAAATGGATATATTGATGATACCCATGGATGGAATTTCTTAGGGACCAGTACTTATGACAATATAGAATTAACAAGACTTTATAAGTTAGGTAAAGAAGGACTTCCGAAAAAATATTCATGGAAGGAAATTAGGAAGGAATATAAAATTGAATTGAAATTGAATCAAAAAAATCTTAAATACGCAACTAAATATTGCAATTTCTTTGATGATCTTCATAAAAAAAGCATGCGAGATTCTATAACACTCGCAGATATTAAAGCAACAAAACCTCATGGCTTAAAAATGATTCTATTTAAAAAGCTAATCTATAATGCAAATCAAAAAGGCTTTGATGTAAATACTTTTGAAGATCAAATTCGAGAAGGAAAAGGTATTTCTGAAGCAAGTTTAAAGTATCATTTAAATACTAATTTTAATAGCAGACTAGCAGTTAACGATCATCCTGAAGATTTAAATGAACGAATTTATGGAAATGCCGATGTTACAGGTTACGGCGAAAATCATGGAACTCATGTGGCTGGAATTATTGCTGCTACCAGAAATAATAATATCGGTATGGATGGCATCACTAATAATGTAAAAATTATGGTAGTAAGAGTAATTCCAAATGGTGATGAAAGAGATAAAGATGTAGCAAATGGAATTCGATATGCTGTTGATAATGGAGCAAAATTACTAAATATGAGTTTTGGAAAATATTACTCGCCAAATCAGCCAATAGTAGAACAGGCAATTCAATATGCAAATTCAAAAGGTGTATTAATTATTCATGGAAGTGGAAATGAATCAAATAATAATGATCTTAAACGAATCTATCCGAATGCATTTATTGAAAACCAAAAAACTAGGGTGACTAATTGGATCGAAGTTGGTGCCAGTACAATAATTGGAAATCCAGCATATTTTTCAAATTATGGTAAATCATCGGTCGATGTTTTTGCTCCCGGCACTGAAATATATTCAACAATACCACAAAATAAATTTGAAGCGGAAAATGGAACAAGCATGGCTTGTCCTGTAGTTTGTGGAGTAGCTGCACTTATTTGGTCATACTTTCCTAATCTAACTGCTAACGAATTAAAAAATGCATTATTGGCAGGTGTTCAAGAAAGAGATACTGAAAGTTCATTACCGGGAAAACCAAAAGAAAAAATAAAATTCTCAAGCTTATGTGAATCAGGTGGAATTATTAATGCCAAAAGTGCATTTCTTAAGGCTGAAGAAACATCAAAAAACAAATGATTCTTATTAATTTAGTTTGGAATTAACCATTAGTTTTTGTAACTACCTGAATAACACAAGCATAAATCCAGATTTTATAACGAAGAATTAAATTATTTTTTATAGCTTCGTAACAATGACAATTAATCTTCCGCAGGCATTTCTGGAAAGAATGCAATTACAATTAGGCGACGAATACAGTTCTTTTTTAGAAAGTTTAAAAGCAACTCATCCTACTTCCATACGCTTACATCCTGAAAAAAAAACCGATCAATTTAAAAATGATGAATTAGTACCCTGGTGCAAGGATGGTAGATATTTACCTCAACGTCCATCGTTTACTTTTGATCCCTTATTTCATGCTGGTTGCTATTATGTGCAAGAAGCAAGTTCAATGTTTTTAGAACAGGTTTATAAAACAATAAATCCAACTAATAAGGCTGTTAAAATTTTAGATCTATGTGCTGCTCCTGGAGGTAAATCAACTCACTTATTGACTTTAATTAACGAAAACAGTTTACTTATTAGCAATGAAGTTATACCAGGAAGAAATGCGATCCTTCAACAAAATTTAGTGAAATGGGGAATAAAATAATTAAA
>JANPGA010000255.1:0-4506 GCA_031423735.1 Bacteroidota bacterium
AGCTGCTTTCTTTTCCATGAAGGAGATGTTGTAGCACATTTATTTTAGGGTGATTTGATTAATAAAAGTCAATATTAGCTAATAATTTTAAACGATTTGCAATATGAACATTGTTTAAAATATCAATTTTCATTACTTACTTAATACTTCCATAGCTATGCAAAAAAAATATGCAATTCATCAAAACTGATGGAAATATTTGGAAAAGAATACAACGAAAATTATCTTTACCAATACTATGAGAAAACTTATTATTTTATTTTCACTTTTTCTTAACTGTGTTACCATTACAGCACAAACCACTTTTGATAAAAAATTTTCACCTACTACTGAGCAATATGCTATAAAAGTATTTAACACTCCCGATAAGGGATTCCTTATTTTAGGTTCGTTGAATAAAAATTATATTAATACTTATATTATAAAAACAGATTCACTTGGTGATACGCTATGGACAAAAACCTATGGCAATGATACCATACAGTATTTTCCTTATGATATGTGCAGTTTGCCTGATGGAGGATATTTAATTACTGGCGATTTCCAAGTAGATACTGTTTATTCAATGGATACCTATGTTCAAAAAATTGATAGCGCTGGAAATGAGGTTTGGTTTAATATTATTGGATTGCAAAATTATCAAGGAGGAAGTAAAGATCATGGTGAATGGGTTAGAACTCTTGATAATGGAACCATAATTGTCGGATGTACAGGAAGAGATGGCTTTTGGGGAATAAATAATTATTATAATGTAGGAGGTTGGTCTCCACATTTAGCAAAATTGGATGCTAACGGGAATCTTATTGATAAATGGTCAATATTTGCAAAAATTCCATATTCAGGAGGTAGAACTTATGATATGGAAACTATTGGAAATAAAATTTTCTGGCTAGGAATAGGGAATGGAAGTTCATTTGATCTTGGAGTTTTTGATGAAAATCTGGATACCGTTTTTACAAGGATTAATACACTTACCGATTATTATTGGTTGTCGGCAACTAACGATAAATGCTTGCTTCTTTTTGGTAGAGGGAAAATTGCAAAAATGGATACTCTTGGCAATATTCTTTGGACACAAACTAATTCTTCTGCTTCATATCCATACGATATGATTGAATTATCGAATGGTGATTTTATTTCAATAGGTATGCAAAGTTTAATATATACGTTTACTGGATTCGTAGTAGGAAATCAAACAGTGTATTTAAATAAATTTTCTCCAACGGGAGATTTAACAAGTAGCAAAACTATAAATGTTCCTGCTGGAGTTTTTATTCATTTAGGATATAGTATAGTAAGTACTCCTGATAATGGTTTTGCTTTTACTGGTTATAGTGGAAACGATATCTGGCTCGTTAAAGTGGATAGTACTTTTAGTATTACAACTTCTATTAATGAAAATATGGTAGAGAATAATTCATTCAGTATCGCACCAA
Source organism: Bacteroidota bacterium (assembly GCA_031423735.1). Taxonomy (GTDB): domain Bacteria; phylum Bacteroidota; class Bacteroidia; order AKYH767-A; family OLB10; genus JANXSD01. Next base: position 1,437 of record JANPGA010000255.1, read on the forward strand.
ATCCTACCAATGAAAATTGCATCATATCCTCAAATGAAAGAATTAATAAAATTCAACTTTATAATGCTATTGGTGAAACAATGCTAAATGAAAACGTAAACAACAATTCCTATTCATTAAATTTAGCTGATTTTCCAACAGGAATTTACTTAGTAACCCTCACAAATACTAATGGAATAATCGAAAAGAAAAAACTAGTTTTAGTGAATTGAGATAATTTGTTTTTAATACTTGATGTAATTACTTTTATTAATCGGTAAGCTATTTGAAGTTTTTCTTTCATATTCCCTTACAGATAAACCAAGTAATTTCATTTATTAAACGCTCTACTCATACTCTGCCTTTCTGCATTTGGAATCCCTATGTTTTTTGCAACATCATTCCATTTAGAAATCATTGCTTGCATTTCATTATGAATTGCCTCTGATTTTGTTTCATCCAACATAAAGTATCCAGCTACGCTCATCACTAAATCTACACTTAGTGAATTGTCATTTTCTGATATGTTCAATTTTAATCCAGTTCCATTTTCGTTCGGATTCATATCATAGGCCGGTGATAGTCTCCATCCACGCTCGGTGAGGAGAAAACCATGATTGCGTAAATGATCATCTGTATTGGAGACGCAAACATTGAATAAAATTCTTCTCCATAGTTGTTCTAAATCTTCTTTGGGATCTGATCCATAGCGTTGAATAATTTCAACCATTTCTAAATAACTTACGCCATCTTCATGATTTGTACCATCGTTATAACCAAGTAATGTCATTGCCGAAGCGAAATGAATTTTACGACCATCATTATATCTATCAAACCGTTTCGTTAAAAATGTATGATGCTTACTACCAAATTGAAGTAACCGGGCTTCTGGAACAATAATTCCGCATGCTTCGGCCAGTTCATGCAAAACCATTTCCCACGCACCTGCATCAGAATCATCATTTACACTTGGAAATTTTGCAATCCATAAACGATTCTTTTCATCAAGAACACCGGCTTTAGGTCTTGCACCTCCTAATGAGGAACCGGGAGCAATAAGTAATGCAAGCCATTTCAAATATTCAGGATCATTGGCTGCATCTTCTGCTTCTAATTTCAAACTGGCATTTTCAAGCTCTCTGAGAGATGTCCAGGGAGGAGAGGCCATTTCCCTTTGATTGTTCAAGAAATCTCCATTAGGGTCTGTTTTAAAGCGAATACCGCCCATTCTGTGCTCATCAAACACGCCAAGTAAATAATCAGTTTCGTAAAGTGCATTTTCTTTTCTACCTTCTTTTCGTGACATTGCTGCTTCTCTTCTTCGCATGAGTAAACGCCCCCAGCGGTCCGGTGAGGAATCGAGGAACATACCGAAATTCGGTTTTTCATCCGGTAAGTATTGCTGTCCTTTAAAAAGCCCAAGATTAGGATCTAAGTACATATTGAATCCAGAATTCACCCATGCTGAATCATACTCGAAGGCAAATATTTCCTTTCCTCTGGTGCGATTAACTAGTAGGGTACCCATTAACATTGGCACAGCAAGTCTATCCCAATCGGCATAGACAAATACTTCTCTATTTTCATTCTCCTTTGTCATCTTCTTTCTTCTTTTTCAATTTCGGAGAGCGCTGCTTAACTAATAACTTTGCATCCTGAATTTTCCTGCCCAGTGGATCATCAGCTCCAATTAACATTAGATCTTTCTCCAAACCTAAAATAAAAAGCACTTGCATATAGTTTCCCATTGAAACCACCGGAGAACCTTTTTCAATCTTATACAACGTCATACGACCAATTCCAGCTCTCTCGGCTAGTTGTTCTGTACTCATCTTCCTGCGTAAACGTGCAAGCTTAATATTCTGACCAAGACCATCCAGAATACGCAGATTTTTGGGTAATATGAATTTTAGATTATCCATTTAATGTATACTATATGATACAAATATAACGATATTTGAGTTAAATAGGATACATTATTTTTAAAAATATTTTTAAAATGATTGAAAGTAATTTGAAAAAGCTTAACAATTGCAGATCAAATTGTAAGCTGGCTACCTCTATTACAATTAATGAGGATTCAAAAAATAGATGAAAACTGTCTTGTAGGAAAGACGTGGTCAAAACCAATAGAATTTCAATAAATAGGATGCATTTTGCAACTACAAAACTCAAGGATATTTTAACCTTGATTGGATTAACAAACAAAAAAGGGATTTCGCGAGAAATCCCTTTTTAATTCATATCCTTGAATTAACCTTTATATATAAATATGGAAGGCTACTTTGAAGTACATTACAGCTACTCTGGTACTAACTAAATAATTACGAATTAAATCATCAATTAATTAAAATTCCATCTTACTAATCCAACTCCATTAACTTGCAATTCTATTACGAGTTTAGAAAGACTATTTTCAATTACCGAATAAATAGTATTATCATCCACTGTTAATGTTTTACCATCTTCTGCCAATTTCCAGGTGCCTGTTTTCGTATTGTTGCAGGTATCAGTGATCTCATAAGTACCACCACTTTTAAAATTCCATTTTGAATTAGTTTCACAGTTTGTTGCAACATTCAAACCAGCTACAGTCTTCGACACTAAATTCCAATTCTTAACTATCAAATTAACTTCAGTTTTCTCTTTTTTACAAGATGCAATAAAGATTCCCGATAGCGCAACAGTAGTTAAAATTAGCAAATAATTAATTTTTCTCATTTTTTTATTTATAGTTTATAATAATTTAATGCAAATTAACGTCGTTATTTACAGACCTTTCTTACACAATTATTTTTATGAATTATATGATTCACACTTTTTGGTGAGGTTTGATTTGAAAAAGCATCTAAAGAATTAAACAAAATGTTACGTATCGAAGTGAATGCTAATTAAGTGTACAGTGAACTACATCTAGGCAATATGCACTTGATCAGACGGATACAATAAAAAGAGGATTTGTTAGGACTTTAATTAACCAGGTATTTCTGAAAGAAGCTTAGGATAGATTTATAGCTTTCATCAACTTGGTTTTTATGTCGCCTTTTTCGAAATTTTTTTAAAGTTTTGGTCTTTTGCAGCCTGTTTTTTG
>JANPGA010000256.1:0-3237 GCA_031423735.1 Bacteroidota bacterium
GCTGCATTAAAAGCTTCGAAGAAAATTCCTTCAGAAGTAGAAGCATCACCAATTGTTCCGAAAGCTACTTCATTTCCATTCAATGTAAAACCACTCATTTTTTCTGCAAGTGCTGGATTACTTCGATATAATTTTGAGGCATATGCTAATCCAACTAATCTCGGCATCTGACCACCGGTAGGAGAAATATCAGCAGAAGAATTTTTAAGATTTACTAAATCTTTCCAGCTTCCATCTTCGTTAAGTAATCGGGTAGAGTAGTGGCCATTCATACAACGTCCAGCTGATGATGGTTCTGCGTTTACATCTGGATTTGCATAAAGTTGTGCGAAGAATTCTTGTATTGTTAACAGACCTGCAGCAAACATAAAAGTTTGATCACGGTAGTAGCCAGAACGGAAATCACCATTACGAAATGCCTTTGCCATTGCTAGCTGAGCCACTTCTTTTCCATCGCCAAATATGCCAAATTTTGCCTTGCCTGTAAGTACTTCTTTTCTGCCTAAAAGGCTTGCTTGTCGACTTTCACTGGCAATTCGGTAATCATTTAGAACTTCAACTTTAAACTCGTTAAAGCTAAGTTGCTGTTTGTCAGTATGTTGGGTTGAGTTATTCATAGGTATCGCTAATATTCAAAAATACGAAACTAGGAGACAAGATCAAAGGTTAACCTTAGAAGGTTTGCAATTTAAAGAAAGGGCATGTACAGAAATAATACTTAGTAAAATCTTGTAGTAATATTAAATAATATTTTTTTCAAGTTGCTGAAATAATTTTTAAATTAATCTTGAGGTAATTACAAAAACAGAAAAAACAACACTAGCGATTCCATTTGTTGTTGCGAAAGCGAGATTTACTTTACTTAAATCATTTGGTTTTACTAATGTGTGTTGATAGATTAATAAGCTTGTGAATATGATCCAACCAACATAATAAATCCAATTAAAATTTCCTGATATCCCTGCAGCTAAAAGAAAGAGCGAAGTTGCAATATGTAAATTATTGGAGAGTGTTAATGATTTAATTGTTCCAAAAACTCTTGGTATAGAATATAAATCTTGTGAGCGATCAAAATCTTCATCTTGCAACGCATAAATAATATCGAAGCCACTCACCCAACACAGTACTGCGAAAGAAAATAATAGAGGTAACAATGCAAATTTTCCGGTTACTGCAATCCATGCTCCAATGGGTGCTAGCGATAAACCTAAACCCAAAATTAAATGGCAGAGTGAAGTAAAACGTTTTGTGTAACTATATCCTAAAATTACTGCTAATGCAATAGGTGATAAAAAGAAACATGCTGAATTTATTGTATAAGTAGTAATTACAAATGCCAAACAATTAATTATCACAAAAAATATTGCTGAGTTTGGTGAAATTACTCCTGCAGGAATTTCTCGAATTGCGGTTCGTGGATTTTTTGAATCAAAATGCCGATCCGCCCAACGGTTAAATGCCATCGCTGCTGAACGAGCGAATACCATACATAAAACAACCTTTAAAGCTAAAATCCAACTAAAAGAAAAATTTTCCTGAGTAACCGCCAAGGTAAATCCAATTGCAGCAAAAGGTAAAGCAAAGAGGGTGTGACTAAATTTTATTAAGGAGAGGTAGTGGTTGAGTTTGGATAGCATTCATTGCAAAAATAGTGTTTTGCATGATAAGAACACTTTTATTGGTGAACAATTTATTTGATTGGGTTCAAATTATATTAATTAATCAATTACTACATTCTTTATCTAATACCATTATGGTTTTGATATAATATTCATGTGCTTCTTTTACAGTTGCACCAATGCAAACCATTCTAAGTTTTCCATATTGTGAAAGAGCTCCAATCATATGAAACATTACTCCTGTTTGTCTAGAATGATCATATAGGAGTTTATTACACATAGCAATATCAATTAAATCATGCGGCGTTAATCCTTTGTATTTATCATTAACCACATTATCAGAAGCAAAGTAACTTCTTAGTTGGCCATTTGGCATTTTGTATTCACCTTCTTTCCAGTTAAATTCTCCGCCAGTTAAAAATTGGAGCATGATAAATGGATGTGTAGTTCCACCTTTTCTTAAATTAATTTCAATAGCATAATGCTTCCAACCTGTTGGTTGTTTTATTGAAATAAAATCAATACCAAATCTACCTAAGACCCCAAATTGTTGCATTTCGTTTGCAATAAGTTTACCCATGTTTGCAATTTCCTTATGGTATTCTTTATTTGCAGGGAATGTTGCTCCTTGAAATACTTGTCCACTTTCTCCTCCTAGTAATTGATCATGAGTAGAAATAATATCATTATCACCCATCGGATTTACTCTGCATTGAACAGATGGAGATTCAATATGGTTTCCTGGTATAAATTCTTCAACTATTCCTTCTAGTTCTATAAATTTTGTTAGGAAATATTCATAGCTCATGTTTTGTGCAACAACTTTTACACGTTCACGAAGTGTCTTTGAAATAGTTTTAGTCAGATTTAAATCATCATTTGATATTCCTTCGTAATTAAATATTGCATTTCCTTCTCCAGAAAAACCATCATTCATCTTTATGACTGCCTTTTTTAAATCAGGATTGTTTTTTTTAAGTTCTGCTAAAGCATGAATAATATCTTTTTCATTTTTAAGATCTTCATATCCTGCAGGTAATGGAATGCCCAGTTTTTTAAATAATTTACGACTTCCAGATTTAGTACCAAGGTGTAAAAGGTTGGGAGGACAACCAAATATTGGAACTTCTAAAGCAAGAGAAAGTTGTTTCTCAAAATTTGTAACATTAAAACATGCCATATGTGCTAACTCAGGAAATTTAATTTGTTCCTTTATTCGTTTTACTAATCGTGGCCTGTTTAATATTTTTTCAGTTAATGAGATGTTCGAAGCATCATAACAACTTAATAAGGTTAGTCGTTGGCGAGCATGATATCCTGTAATACCCGGTAATAAATGCAAGTAATAATCTATAATACTATTGTCAATTGGAACACTTGTTATGTAAATAACTTGAGTTCTTGGCATACGTAAAAGCATAAGCATACATAGCATTCTTTCCTCATAGTGAGCTACTCCTTTGATGGTTTTTAGAATCTCACTATCTAAGGTAATACTCGGAATAATTACTACTGTTTTTTCAGCTAGTTCATTAAGAAAAATATCTTCGAATCGTTGTTTGAACCGTTGTTGTAAATTGTCAAAAATTAGATCATCTGGACTAATTTGAGGCATGCT
>JANPGA010000257.1:0-6175 GCA_031423735.1 Bacteroidota bacterium
TATAAAATTTATCAAGTGGTATATCCTACTATTAAGCCTAGTGATTTTGATGATCCTTCTAAAGCGAAATTAATTGCACAAATGGATTTGAAAAATAATCACACGATCCTCGTAAATTATGAGAAGAATGATGCTCTAGGTGGAATTTATTTCCCTACTCAAAAAACGGAAGAAATTAATCAAGGTATATTACACACAATAAACATTCAAAATGATCTTTTTAGTCAAATTCCTTTGGCTAATTATCGTCCATATTACTTTACTATCATTGCTTATGCTGCAAATAACTTTAGAGTGTTTGATCAATCAGCCAATCAATTTGAATTAAATTCGCAATCAGAGCCTTATTTAGCTGGTAGTAAAAACGTATTTGTATATTCTGGTATTCCTCATAAGCCGTTTGGAAATAATGCTGGTACTGTATTTAATTCTGAATATGGTACTCAACTTCCTATAACTAGAATTGAAGGTTTTGGTAACGGTGGTAATTCTTTGGAACTTACTCAATCAACAATTGATGAAATTTTATCTAGTTCTGACAATAGAGCAATACATCCTAAGTATGTTGCTGGTAAAGGACCAATTTTAGCAAATATTTATGATCCAATGAAGGTTAAAGCAGGTAATTTTACATTGGCTTTCGAAGGAAATTCAACTACTGACCATTGGGCTTTATTTAATAACCCAACTGATTCTTTGCAAGTAGCAACATTAATTTACGACCCAATGAAATTGTGGATTCGATTAACTGCAAAATCTTCTTTCCCTCTTAAAAAAGGTTCATTCTTTACTTTGGACGGAGTTAGTGGTATCACCACAACACCAGCAGGAATTGATTTGAATAGTACCTTCGTAGTGGATAGTGCAAAAAATCATGGATTAGAAACCTGTGATACATTGTACTTTCATATTCCTAATGTTACCGGCTTATCAGGTGCTATGACTACTCCATTTGGAATGACTGTTCCATTAAAGAAAAGTAGTTTCGAAATAGGAACAGATGTAACAAATGATGAAGTTTATGAGCTAAATAAAATTGCATTTAAAGTGAAAAAAACAACTCTAGAGCCTGGGTCAGGTTCAACGAGTAATGGCTTTATTGAAGGCTCAATTACATATGCTGATCCATCTAAAGCATGGTTAAATTTTGTTAAGGATAATGATGTTGCAAATAGTCCTCAAAACTGGATTGCTTCAGGTCCCACAGGAGCGGCTACAACAGCTAATCCTGATGCAGCTTTTAATCTTACATTTGATCCTGAATCTGCTTATGAGAATGTAATTGGTGGTACATGGGCACCCTATAAAATGGTTCAACGCCAATTTGTAGGTTCTCCTAAAATTAATGCTTCATCAATTGAAGGTGTAACTAAATGGTCGTCATTAGCAAGTATTGACGTTGTAATGACCAGCGATAAAAGTAAATGGACTAGAGCTTGTGTTGTAGAAATTGGTGAAGATCTTACACCAAATATTAATGTTGGAGGCGCTGCTAAGTTTGCTCGTCGTAAACAAGCTTCTATTGATAAAAATGGTAGAGCATATACTGATGCAAATGCAAATTCTACAGAAGCTACTTTAACGGATACTGTGGGTATGGGTTGGTTCCCAGGATACGCAATTAATGTTGAAACAGGTGAGCGTTTAAATATTGCTTACGGTGAAAATTCTTCTTTAACAGATCCAAAACAAAATAGTAGAGATATGATCTTCAATCCAAGTACAACTATTGGATTAGATGATAGTGGAAAAGTTAGTAACGGTGGAGGACATTATATTTATATTTTCAATAAAAATGGTACTACAGCAAATGATGTAACAATTTATGATAATGGAAAAAGAATCGATTCTTTGTTTACCGTAAATTCTGCAACAGCTAGAAGGAATATATATAAGGATTGTAATTGGGTATCTATGCCAGCATTAAAAGCAGGTAGTCAACTACTTGCTACTGATGTAAAAGTTCGTTTAAGAGTTGTAAAAGATCTACGACCATTCGTTTCGATAAATACCCCTTCAAAATATGGTGCCCCTCTTTATCAAATTGATGTTGATGGATCTAATGAAGCTACTTTAAATCAAACTCAAGTTGCGTCTTCTGCATTGGATTTAATTCGTGTTGTACCAAATCCTTATTATGCTTATTCATCATATGAGAAAACTGGAAATGATAAATTAGATAACAGAATTCGTATTACTAATCTTCCTTCAAAATGTAATGTTTCTATTTACACAATGACAGGTTCATTAGTTCGTACTTTCAGACGAGATGTAAGGTCTGATGTTTCTGATGGATATCAAGTAAATTCTGGATTGGATAATAACTTAAGCTCTACATTAGATTGGGATCTTAAAAACTCAGCAGGAGTTTCAATAGCAAGTGGTATATATTTAATTCATATCGATGCTGGATACCTTGGAGAGAAAACTGTTAAATGGTTTGGTATATTACGTCCGATTGATCTTGATTCATTTTAATTCAACACCTGGTTTAATCTAACCCAATTCTGTATGAAAAAAATTCTAAAATATATTGCAAGTATATCAATGATCATTTCATTACCAACTATTTTATTAGCTGGTAATGAAGATCGAGTAGGACAATCAGGAGCACATGAGTTACTAATTAATCCTTGGGCTCAAAGTTCTGGTTGGGGTGGTGCAAATACTGCAATGATTCGTGGTGTTGATGCTATGAATCAAAATGTTGCAGGTTTGTCATTTGTTCGTGGAACAGAGATAAATTTCTCACATACTAACTGGTTAAAGGGGTCTGAAATAAAGATCGAAGCTTTCGGCTTGGCGTTTAAATCAGGTGAATCAGGAACAATTGGAATTTCGGTAATGTCAATGAATTTTGGCGAAATTGAAAGGACTACAGAAAATCAACCTGATGGAGGAGCTGGTACCTATAAACCTCAGTTTTTAAATATAGGAATTGGTTATTCAAAAGCATTTAGTAACAGTATTCATGGAGGAATGGTACTTCGTATTGTTTCTGAATCTATAAATGATGTTAAATCTCAAGGTGTCGCTGTTGATGCAGGAATCCAGTATGTTACTGGTTTCAACGAAGCAAAAGACAATCTTAAATTTGGAATTTCTCTTCGTAATGTAGGTACGCCAATGAAGTATAGTGGAGAAGGTTTAACTTTCCGAAATAGAACTGTAGGTGCTTCTCAAACAATCAACGTTTTACAAGAACAACGTACTGAAAATTTTGAAATGCCATCATTGGTAAATATTGGAATAGCATATGATTTAAAACTTGCAGAAGATCATCGATTGACTCCTGCCGCAAGCTTTACTTCAAATTCATTTATTCGTGATCAATTTGCTCTTGGATTAGAATATGGATACAAAACATATTTTATGATTCGTGGTGGTTATACAGTGGATAAAAAAGATAAAAATGCAATTATTACTGACGAAATTAGTTCTTTGATTGGTCCAAGTTTTGGATTTACAATTCAATCACCAATTGGAAAAGCAAAAACTAAAACAATTGGTATCGATTATTCATATCGCTCCACTAAAACCTTTGATGGAACTCAGTCTATTGGTATTAAATTAAGTCTTTAATATAATCTAATTCTCGGAGGACCTCTTCCTATTCTAAGGAGGAGGTCTTCCTCGTTTTTTTTATTTTTGTACCCGTTTAAATATTTTAGTCATGTCAAACATTACTTACTTTACTGAAGAAGGTCTTAAGAAATTACAAGAGCAACTTCATTTGTTAAAAACTGTTGAACGCCCAGGCATTTCACGTCAAATCGCTGAAGCTCGTGATAAAGGTGATTTGTCAGAGAATGCTGAATATGATGCCGCAAAAGATGCTCAAGGCTTATTGGAATTAAAAATTTCTAAATTAGAAGATCTTGTAGCTAATTCTCGATTGATAGATGAATCAAAAATTGATACTTCCAAGGTTTCTGTTTTATGTAAAGTTCGTATCCGTAATTCGAGTAATAATGCAGAGATGAGTTATGTGCTAGTTGCTGAAAGTGAAGCTGATTTAAAATCAGGAAAAATATCAGTCGGATCACCAATTGGTAAAGGTCTATTAGGAAAAAAAGTTGGTGATATTGCTGATATTACAACGCCCAACGGAACGTTAAAGTTTGAAGTTCTTGAAATCGGACTCGCAAATCCAGTTTAATTTTTCAATTTATAAAAATAATTAAATGGCAAGCATCTTTACTAAAATTGTTAATGGAGAAATTCCTGCTCATAAAATTGCAGAGAACGAAAATTTTCTTGCTTTTCTTGACATTACTCCGTTAGCAGTTGGACATACTTTAGTAATTCCTAAAAAGGAAGTTGATTATATTTTTAAATTGGACGATGACTTGTACGCCGACTTGTGGCTTTTTGCAAAAAAAGTAGCCGCTGCTATAGAACACGCAATCCCATGTAAACGTATTGGTATCGCAGTAATCGGACTTGAAGTGCCTCATGCACACATTCATCTTGTACCACTAAATCACGTTGGCGATATTAATTTTACCAAGGCGAAAATGAATCCTTCTTCTGATGAACTAGCATTAATCGCTGAAAGTATTCGCGAAGCTTTCTAAATTTTTTCTGCCATTCTGGATAGTCGTTCAAAAAAGTGTATTAGAAGTATTCTAACTTTTTTTCTGCCTTTCTGGATTGTCTTTCAAAAAAGTATCCCATCCTGTATAAGTTTTACTCGAAGAAGATTTCTTACCAGTTGCTTTTTTTTCCTTCGGTGAATTAATTGTTTCTACAATCTTATTTTGAAAATAATGACATAGTGCTACAGCAAGTGCATCTGTAGCATCTAAATATTTTGGTTGTTCTTCGTATTTAAAAATCTGTTGCAACATTGCAGCTACTTGTTGTTTTGATGCCGCGCCACGACCAGTAATTGATTGTTTTATTTTTCGTGGAGTATAGCCGAATACTGGAATCTGACGATACAAAGCCGCTGAAATCGCAACTCCTTGCGCTCTTCCTAACTTCAACATCGATTGAACATTTTTTCCGAAGAAGGGTTCTTCAATCGCTAACTCATCCGGATGATGCGTTTCAATTAATTCCAATAATGTTTCGAAAATTATTTTTAGTCTGCTGTAATGTTCATCTTCTGGATCGAGCTTTAAAATGCCCGCAGCAATTAAACTAACATTATTTCCTTTCACACAAATAATTCCATATCCCATCACTACAGTACCTGGATCTATTCCTAGAATTATTCGTTCACTCGCCATTCGCTTTTTTTCGTGTTTCGTATTTCTGATAAAATTCCCAACTAATTATTCCTGCACATACCGCTACATTAATCGAATGTTTAATTCCTTGCTGTGGTATTTCAATGCAATAATCACAAAGATTAATAATTTCTTGATCAACCCCATCCATTTCATGACCTAAAATAAGTGCAATTGGTTTTTCTGAAAGTTGAAAATCCTGTAAAGGAATACTCGAAGTAACTTGCTCAATAGCAGCGATACAATAGCCCTCGTTTTTTAAACTGTCGATAGCATGTTTAGTAGTTTCGAAATATTTCCACGTTACAGATTCCGTTGCTCCTAATGCGGTTTTTAATATATCTTTATTGGGTGGAATTGCAGAAATTCCACATAGGTAAATTGCCTTTGCAGCGAACGCATCCGCAGTCCTAAAAATCGAACCCACATTTAAAGCACTTCTTACATTATCCAATACAAGAACATATGAAAATTTTTCTTTGTCGAGGTAGTCATTTAGGCTTGGCCTTCCTAGCTCATCATTGCGTAGTTTCTGCACGATTGGGTATCTTTATCGCGCAAAGTTAAACATGCTTGTGAAAGAAGAGACACCATTAATGCTACAATACAATAGTATCAAGGCTAAATACCCTGATGCTTTGTTATTATTTCGAGTAGGCGATTTTTATGAAACCTTTAATGCTGATGCGGTTAAGGCTTCTCAAGTTTTAGGGATCGTCCTAACAAAACGTGGAAATGGATCAGCATCTGAAATGGAGCTCGCTGGGTTTCCACACCATTCGCTTGATACCTACTTGCCGAAACTTGTTCGTGCAGGTTTAAGAGTAGCCATTTGTGACCAATTAGAAGATCCAAAAACAACAAAAAAAATTGTTAAAAGGGGTGTTACAGAAGTTATCACTCCTGGTGTTGCCTTCAGTGATAAAATACTTGATCATAAA
>JANPGA010000258.1:0-4735 GCA_031423735.1 Bacteroidota bacterium
ATGCTAGTTTGCAAAACTTTTTTACACTTAAAGCGTTAAGTAACATTGGATTATTGTCGGATATTAATTCACTCTTAAATAATAATGAAGAAGCAACTGCTTATTTGCAAAACGAAAATATTGCTCCTGCTAATTTAATGGAATTAAATACCCAATTAGTTAACCGAATATGTGCTGGAAATATTTCTGATACTTTGGAGTATGACGAAAATATGCGGCAAATATTAATATCCATTGCATATCAGTTACCAGCAATTGGAGGGGAATCTGTTTACCGTGCTCGTGCAATATTGGGGTTAGATTTGGATGATACGGAAATTGAATATCGTTTAGCAGATTCACCAAATACAATCCATAACGATTTTCGAATTATTCCTAATCCTACAAACGGACATTTTACAATTAATTATAATTTATTAAAAGATGAAACGGCATCTTATACAATTTATGATGCAATAGGAAAAGCAATTATAAAAGGAACATTAGATCCAGATTTGTCAAATAAGTTTCTAGATTTATCAGAGCATAAAAATGGACTTTACTTTGTAAATATCTTTACAAGTAGTGGATTGAAAACTCATTTGAAAATTATTTTAATCAAATGAAATTGAAAAAAAAAATAATTATTTTATTAATACTTATTGTGAATTGCTCTTTTGTAAAAGGGCAATTCACTGATAGGTATTGGACATTTGGGGATTCATCTGCAATAGATTTTAAAAATTTGAATAATCCTGTTCCTACATCTAGTATTTTAAGGGTTCGTGGTACATGCGTAAGTATTTGCGATAGCCTTGGTGATTTGCTGTTTTATGGTGGATCACCCAATATTGATATTTGGCATCCTGCTGGACCACCTTATACATACAATTATGGATATATCGTTAATAAAAGTCATCAAATAATGAGTAATGGAGATAGTTTGGCATCTTCATTATGGTATCAAGAAATGATAATAACCCCTGATCCAGGAAATATTAACCGATTTTATTTATTTACAACTGGTGTATTAAATCCGCCAAGTGGTTTTTATTATTCTCTCATCGATTTAAGTTACAATGGTGGATTTGGGAAAGTAATTCAAAAAAATATTCAATTGGAATCATTTGAAGTTGGAGATGGTTTAGCTGCTGTTAAACATGGTAATGGAAGAGACTGGTGGGTAATCATGAAAAAATACAGCAACGTTGTAGCGCTAGATGAGTTTTACATATATCTAGTTTCACCCACAGGTGTTTCTGCACCTATCATTCAACACATTGGATATCCTATTATTTCAGGAAGTGGTTTGACTTTAAAATTTTCGAAAAATGGTGATAAACTTTTTGCAGTTGCTCCCGATAATTTAATTGAAAGTTATGATTTTGATCGGTGCACCGGAGTCCTTTCCAATGTGAATACAATTAGTCCCAATAATCATTTACCACGATATAAATTTTATTGGAGTTTTGCACTTTCACCAGATGTTAGTAAGTTATATACTACGTCAGTTTATAACGGCAGTAATCAAGATACTTCCTATTTAGTACAATATAATTTAAATTCTGCCAACGTATTAGCTAGTGCTGATACGTTAGACACTTTTATAAGACCAACCGTTGCTGGATTGTTGCAAGTTGGTCCTGACGATAAAATTTATTTAAGTTGTAGTTATGAGAAAACGGATTGTGATTTTTTTTACTTATACTGCGATACCACTCGAAATTATGTTACAGATAATATTTCGGTAATAAATTACCCTGATAGTTTAGGTGCAGCTTGTAACTTTCAACCATTCAGTTTTAATCTTGGTGGACATCGTACATATGTTGGTTTGCCAAACAATCCCAACTATGAATTAGGCAAATTAGTTGGTAGCCCTTGCGATACGCTTAGCGTAGGGCTAAATGAGCTAAATAGTTTGCCAAGTAATTTATTTGTGTATTACGAAACCCAATGGCAAACAGCTTTTATAAATGCAAATAAATTAAAAGGTAAAAGTTATTTATTAACTATTTATGATGTAACTGGAAGAGTAATATTTAATGCTGCGGGTAAATTAGATGCAGATACATACACATTAAATTTAGATATGAGTAGTTATTCATTGGGGATGTACCTAATTAGTTTTACTACTGAAAAGGAGAAGATGGTGAAGAAGTTTTTGAAGAATTAATTAGATGTGCCAATGCTTGCCCTGAAGTTTTTACTTCATGGGTGAAGATTTGAAAAAGCCCCCAATGGCAATAAATTAAAAATTAAGAATTACGAAAAAAATAATGTATTAGATAATATTCTATTTTAATCTACGATCGCAATCAGAGGAGTGCGGCAGGGGTCCAGCGAAAGAGCGAACCGACAATTGGTTAACCGAAGTAGTACGTAGAAGCTATTGCCAATTGTATTTCGCTTAATAGCGATTGTAGAAAGTAATAAGTTCAATTGTTGGTTGGTTTCGGTGGCGCCTTTTTCTTTGGTTCGTTTCTTTTTATGGATGATGCGCTTGTTTTTAAATTGTATCCATGAGATCACAAATGTTCGGTTTGCGGAAAAAAGAAATGAACAAACAAGATAGGAATACAAAAATAATATATTTCATCAAACCAAATATGATTTGAAATTTCAAATCATATTTATAGGAAATAAATGGCACAAATTATTTGCGGTTTTAAATTAATTCCAATATTAATTATTTTATAATACTAAATTTCCCAGTTATCTTTTTCGCATCCGCAATTATTAATTCATATAAATAAATTCCTTCTTGTTCAATATTTAATGAAATAGATTTCGTTGATATAGTTTCATTTGCTGTTATTAATCTTCCATAAAGATCTGTAATGCGATATTCTAAAAATTTTTCTTTACTATTAATTGTGAGACTATTTTTTGATGGATTTGGAAATACATTAATTTCGTGATTACTAATTTCATTTATGCCGGTTGTTGATTTTAATCCTTGATACAAGCCACCTCCAAATGTCGTTACCCAAACTTCATTTGATGTATAAGGATTAAAATATATTCTTTCAGGTTGTCGGAATGGAAATGAAACATCTCTAGAAAAAGTTGGAGTAGTAGCATTCATGTTTGTGCTTTTCCAAAGTCCATCGGTTTCAGTAGTTACCCATGCTTCACTTAATGATATTGGATTAAATGTAATTGATGATACACGATCTGCTGCATTAAAAATTCTTGTCCAGCTTAAACCACGATTAATAGTTTTGTATAATCCACCTAAACCATTTGGAGCACCTTCCCAACCACTCCACACTCCTGCGTACCAAGTATTTTGTGAAGCATCATTGGGATCAATAACAAGATCTTTCGTATAATAATACATTCCTGCATCTGATCGATCAATCCACGTTGTACTTCCAACTGGTAAAATAAAAATTCCTGAAGAAGCAGTAAATATTCCTGATGCATTTCTCCTTCCACAATAACTCGCTACCAATGTTCCATCATTAAGTACAGTAACGGTTAAGGAATGTCCTTCAGTGCGTGGTGGATTGCTTAACTTATACCAAACACTAGTATTACCAAGCTGAATATTATCGCATCTCCAAATGCCACCTTCACCAACACCACCTGCATAATGAATAGCACTTGCATACATTCTGTTTGTGTTATTTGGATCTATAGCCATCCAAATAATAGGATGATTGAAGTCGTGCAATGTTTGCCAAGTAGATCCATTGTTGTTGCTAAAACGAATATTTCCTGTTCCCGGATCTAATGTTGCATCTGTTAATCGTGTAGTTTGATAAATATCATGAACACTCGAAGTACTCGCATAGATTGTGTTGTTAGTTGGATGTTTTAAAATGTAAAATGTGGAATTTAATGTTGTTGCTCCTGCCATACTCCAACTAGTTCCACCATCCGAACTTTTAATTCCATTAATATCAGAAAATGCTGCAACAAGGTGATTCGCATCTCCCCAAGCTAACGACCAACAAGTAGTATTTTCTAATCCAATACTATGATATGCTTTAAAACTTGGTGTATTAATATTTGCAACATTTTCATCACTCTTCGCAACATATGCTTGTTCCCAGTTCGTACCTCCATTGGTACTTACGTGAGTAAAACCTAAATCAGTAAATAGTAAATGATCTGCATTATTTGGATCAACTGCTAAACCTAAAACATATTCTGGATAACCCCATCCTCTATCACCACCATCACCACACCAGCCAGTAACAATATTTGAATTTTGTGTTGTATTTAAAACAGATATCCAATTTGCTCCACTGTTAAAGCTTTTATAAATTGAAGGAACACCATTTTGTGTATCGCCACCACCAACATAAACTTTATTGATATCATTAGATGCACAAGCAATGAAAAAGGATTTTTTTGCTACATTGATTCCAGCACTTATGTTTACCCATGATGAATTGGTGCCTGTACAAGAATATACGCCAGTTGAAACACTAAAATCAGCTCCAGTAATCCCGCCATATAAATCAGATTGCGCCATCGCAATCGCATACAATTTTAGTTGCCCATTTTGCTTTGCACCACAAAATGAACTCATTCCTGAACTTGAAGGCCATCCAGGTAAATTTAAGAGATAAAAAGTATTTCCATTATTGATAGATACAATCAAACCTGCAGATGTTCCAATATAAATTGTAGAGCCATCAAAAAATGCACCTGCAAGATGTAATCCATTTCCATTGTTACCAAAAGTATAGATAGACTGAAAACTTAATCCTCCATTTGATGAAAAGTATAAATCTGAATAAGA
>JANPGA010000259.1:0-2099 GCA_031423735.1 Bacteroidota bacterium
CACAGATAAAGGATAATGAAGAACATCCACATTATCCTCTTAATGAGAACCTAATAACAAAATTTAGATACTTCGATGATGTTGTATCAAGAGTATGGATGATACAGGAATTTAAAGATTTCGTATTTAAGGTTGAATCCAACAAAGCTGACCATACTTTAAAGAATTTAAATCAACGAATTATATATTGCGTAAATAAAGGCGAAATGTTTGTAATGAAATATAACAACTCCAATAAATATACATTTTATGGAGCGCATCCAGAATGGGTAGAAAAGAAAGGTAAAATTTATAGATTGCAAGCAGACAAGGAGCCTGATAAAATCCAGATTGCAGGATTAACAATTGAACAAAAAAATCCCGATAATATAATATGGAAAGGTATACTTAATTAAGGAAAAGCAAAAAGCCTGTCTTTTACGAGAAGCCAGGCTTTTAATGTCCTTAAAATTCAAATCCGTCAATGAATCCTGAATCTTCAGAAGAAGATGGGGTTCCCCATTTCTATTTGCAAATATAAGCATAGGTATGGGGTTATAGCAACTGTTGTTAATAAAAATCTCTACAATATGTCAAAAAAAATTTCATTTCTTGAACATAGAAAAGAATTCAGTACAGTAAATTCTGTTCTATGGTATTTATTAAAAGCTCGAGGCCCAGAAAATGGATTATGTTTAAATCCATATTGCAAGGCTCCAATAGCAAAGTATTATTCACCATTACGAGGTAGGCAAGCTATTACTTGCAGACGGTGTTTAAGCCATTTTTATCCAATGGTGGATTCTATATTTACAAGGAGTCATATTCCTATTAATTTGATATTTGAAATTATTTTTTTGATGCTTGCGAGTCGAAATTCTGTTTCAGCTCGTGAAATAGAAAGAATATATGCAATTGGCTACCCAAGTGTGCATCGGTTAATGCATGAAATCAGAGGGCTAATGGGAAAGCATTTAAATCAACCGTTTAGAAACACTATTGTTGAAATTGATGAAAGTTATGTATCTACTGGTACAAAAGGTTTAAGTAGAAAATTTCAATTCAAAAAAGGACGTTCAAATGTAAAGAATAGCAACATCTTGGTAATTACTGAACGGGTTGGTAGGGCTTGCCTTTATGTAATACCAGGTTCTGATGAGGGAAGCATTTTTGAAAAAATTAAATCTGATGTTGATTCTTCTACCATTATTGTAACAGATGAATGGAAAGCCTACAATTCTCTAATAGATAAAGGATTTACTCATTTAGTTGTCAACCATTCAGAGAAGGGTAAAAATCGTTTTAAGAATGGAATGGCGAGTACAAATAATGCTGAAAATATATTTAGTATTATTAAAAGGTCAGTACGTGGAACCTACAGAAAAGTAACTGACCCTTATCTTCAAAATTACTTAAACGAGTTTGCATTTAGGTTTAACTATCGAGATGAAAAGGATTATGGATTCAAAATTCTTTTGAGTGCACTATCGCCACTTAATGAACATTATTCAGAAAAATTTAATAAACAAGATTACCCAGACGTAGCCTAAAATGATGAATCTGACAAAAGAAATATTCTTAAAATTTATCCGCTGTTATAAAATGGGTTACATGGAACTCATGCATAAAGGAAGTAAATCACTTCAGTATGAACCATCTCATAGGCAAGATTCTGACTTAGTAAAATCATTCGGAAAAGAGTTGATTAAAGGAGGAAAAAATTGTTTAAATCCGACACAAGCGATTAAAGCAGTTAATTCGCCTATTTCAAGTCCCTCTGTTATTTTGTATATGCCATCATTTATCACACCCGATGGAACATTGTCATTTTCTGGTGATGTTTTATCTATAAGTGAACGCTTAAATTGGTTGACACAATTTAATAACTCTACAATGATAAGATTGCCTGAACATATATTTGATGTTGGCTTTCAATACAAAGTTCTGAATGAGTTAAAACTTCAACGTATAATTAAACTTAGGATAGCCTATTTAAATAAAAGTTATTCTAGAGAAAAGTTTATTGACATTGAGCAACTATTCACAATTGAGGATGTAACATACAGAGCAAGAGATAATCAGGTTTTAATTAATAGAGAAATCATTAAAATTGATAAAAT
>JANPGA010000260.1:0-2960 GCA_031423735.1 Bacteroidota bacterium
CGAACAAATATTTTTATTACTTGAAGAGAAATTAAATGTATATGCTTTGGAAAATGGAGGACTGAAATTAACAGTTCCAATGGCATATATTGAAGGAGAAAAAAAGTAGAAATTTTAAAAAAAATCCCTCGATCAATAAATATTAATCGAGGGATTTAAAAAAAGTAGATTGTTATTACTTAATGGTAAGCTTACCGGTTTGGGTAATTCCTTTCGCCACTAATGAAATGAAATACATTCCTGCATTTAAATTTCTAGTACTAATTATTTGATTGTCGTTTATCTCTTGTTTTGAAATAATGATTCGTCCAGTAACATCATAAATTGTTAAGGTTGATAATGCATTTACGCCTGTTTGAACAGTAAAATAATCAGATGCTGGATTTGGGAACATTACTAAGTCATTCGTGTATGTCAAAGTATTTAATCCAACAGTATTGTTGATGATATCAGTAACTGTATTGGTTAAAATAGGCGCATTAAAATCAAAATAAATATTTGCAGTATTATTTATTGCTGTTCCTAAAGGAGTATTTGTTTTTGGTTTTATTTTATAAGAAACAAAGCCATGACTTTTTGGTTCGTTTACTGAAGCTGTAGGAAGATGAATGTTTTTAAATTCAAATTTCATCGTGTTTCCAGTAATGAATACTGAAGGTGCAAAACTATATCCCGTAATTTTCAAAGTTGTTAAATCAAGGTTAGCATCTAAGTTATCGATAACATTAATATCGTATGCATCATCATTTCCTAAATTTTGAAACATGATCGTATAATCTAATTCAGTACCTGGTGCTACAGTTGCAGTTGATGCTCCTGCATGCTTTTCAAACTTTTCGTTTGGATCGCAGCTATTACGTACAGGTAAGCAAACGGTTAGTACGTTATCGGCAGGATTAACATCACCAGCTGTAGGAGTAACTGTAATTGTTAAACAAAGTGTATCACCAATATTTGCAGTTGGATTGGTTAAGAAACTAATTGAAGCAGCGAAATCAGAAAGGTTTACGCCAGTTAAGTTTCCTGCATTAAAAATAATTTGACTACTAGTAACTGATAGTGGTGTTACCGACGAAGAAGAATAAGTTAGTAATGGATCCAAATCAATTGTAACAGTTGCCGTAGGAGGCGAACAAGAAATGATTTTATTCCAAGCAGTTAACCATAGGGAAGTTACTGTATTTGGCCGAAAGCCGTTTCCATGAATACTTACAGTTAAATCTACTTGTGCATTACATGCAATTCCAAAATCTTTTCCAATTGCTGGTGTTGTTAATATGGTATATTGGCCAGATATAGGACAAGCTACGTTAAGTGGGCTGAAATATGGTGTAGTAACTACATACGTAAATCCTGCTGGAACAGATAAATAATAATCTCCATTTGCATCACTATAAGCATAGGATATATCTTGACCGTTATAAGTTGCAACAACATAATTTTGAATTGGAGTTTCACCTGAATCATATGCGCAATTTCCATTTGCATCAACATATAATTTCCCTGAAATATCACCACATTGGGTAGCTATAAGAACTGTGTTATCTACAATAGTATCCGCACTTCCATTGGAGCCAGTGGCGATAAATTGAACTGAGTAAGCTCCAGGATTACTGTAGGTGTGAAACAAATCGTTCCAAAAATAACCCTGACTTCCATTTGCAAGAATTAAATAATAAGAAGTATCAGTTCCATCACCAAATGAAATATTCATCAGAATAGAATCATTAATATTATAACCTAAAGCTAATCCATAAAGACTAAAATCCATTGAGTCTTGCAATGAGCATATCGACGACCAAGAGCTATCTCCTGCAAATAGAAGATCTACATAAGGAGCTTGAGCCTTTGCAGATTTGGTATTCAAGCATAAAAATGCTGATACGATAATAAAGAGTGTAAGTAATTTTTTCATAGTGTGTGTTTTAGAATGTAGATCAAAGATGACCATTCCTAATTGTTTAACAAATTAGAATTTAATAATTCTTACGCCTTCAAATTACTAAAATAAAATCATTTTATAGTTAGAACTCAGTAATTAATCCATTTTTTAGTACGTATTCAAGCTACAAATTCATTGCTTGTTTGGCAGGTAATTTCCCAATTATATTTACAATCATTTAAAGAAGATTATTTTACCGTTTGCTTCTGTAATTTATGAAAGGATAAATAGGAGGCTATTAAGATCCCAAATACAATAATTGGCAAAAAGGCTGTTACCGATAATCCATCAACAATACCTATACTAAAAAACGCTGCAATAAAATCGAAAGCAAGACCTGCATAAGCCCATTCTTTTACTCTTGCTGGTACCTGAGGAATCATTAACACTAATGTTCCAACTACCTTAAACCCCATTAACATCGGACCAAAATAATTAGGATATCCTAAGTGTCTAATTCCTTCTTTTGCCATTTCCGATTGGACGGTTAGTGCTGGCATTACACCTTCAAAAAGGAAAATCAATGTTGTGGTAGTCCAATATACAATTTTAGTATTTTTCATTTTAATTGATTCTAGATTTTAAGATTAGCTGTATAATTTTTTAGTGAAACATTAATTAATTCATTCCAACCTTCTGCAAAGTTTTCTTTGTCAAAGTCAGGGTTATCTTGAGAAAATGTTTCTAATCCGAGATGTGTAAGTTTTAAATGTGTTTTGCCTTCTAATTCTGCCAGTTCAAATATAACAAAAGATTCTCCTTCATATCCATCATAACTCCAACTATAGATAAGTTTTTTCTCAAATATTACCTCCTTAATTTCACAGTTATGCAAATATTGGATATCATTCTTTGAACACCCAGTAAATTGAAATTTAAATCCAACCTCCGGTTTGAATTCTTTTAAATCAAAATACCATTTCTTCATTTCATCCTTATCCGTTAATGCGATCCATACTTTTGATACAGGCGCATCAAAAATTCTTTCTAGAACAAGCGGCTTTATTGTCATTGGATT
>JANPGA010000261.1:0-7280 GCA_031423735.1 Bacteroidota bacterium
AATTTTCGCGAAGATTTATATCATCGATTAAGTGTAATACTCGTTCAAGTTCCTTCTTTAAACGAAAGAAAAGATGATATCCCTTTAATTGCTAATCATTTTCTAGTTCAAATTTGTAATGATTATTCAATGCCTTTAAAAACCATATCGGAGGACGCCTTCAACGAACTAAAAAAAATAAACTGGACAGGGAATATTCGTGAACTTAGAAATGTAGTTGAAAGATTAATTATACTGTGTGATAAAAAAATAACAGGAAATGATGTTCTTACTTTTGCATCTAAATCATTTTCATGAAATAAATAAGTAGTGATCTAATAAAATCGAATTAACCTTCTTTTATTAGATCACTATTTGATTAATGTCCTTTATGACCATCTTTTGAACAACATGGCTTTAACCTTTTATATGCTTTAGGATCAGCTGCTAAAGTATCAGCATCGTAACCAACCATTGTTATTGATTTCCTTAATTTAGAAGGGTCTGTTTTATTTGGGTTATAAATAACAGTTACAATTTTACTTTCGGTATCCAAGTTTGCGGATTTTACCCCCTTTTCGAAATTCAATTGTTTTTCGATAGCAAGTTTGCAATCGCCACACTGTGCAGTGGTTTGTATCCTTATAGTGTCTGCTTGAGCAAAACTGGATATTGAAAACAATATTGAAATAATTAATAGACCAAACTTTTTCATTTTTTTTTATTTAATTGATAATCGAATTCCTATGTAAAATTTTCTTCCCATGATTGGCCCCCAAACATTTGATGCATCAAAATTACTACTAAAAGGGCTATTTGAAGCAATAATAGGATTATGTTGGGTAAAGTCTAATAAATTTTCACCACCGAAATATATATCCCAAGTTTTAAAAACTCGTGTTACTTGAGCTTGCATCATATAAAAATCAGGAGAATAATTTGTTTCTAACATATGATGAGCATCACTATTTGTAGCAGGAAGTGGCTTTACTCCTTCCCATTGAAGTGTTGCATCAAAAATCCAAAACTCTTTCCTTGTTTTAAATGAAAAATTCACCAATGCTTTATCTCGTGAAACCAGTGGTTTTAATTTATTTGTTTGAGTTAAAAAATCAGTATGTACATCATCTAATTTATACGCCAATTTTATATTAAGCCTATCGATTAACTCATATGTTAATGTAGTTTGAAAACTATTTGCATAGGATTTACCTATAAGGTTATAGTACAAAACTGCATCAGGTCGAGAATATTGATCGATGATTAATTGATGTTTAAATTCGGTTCTATAATAATCAAGAGCAAGACTTCCTTCATGATTTAGGAATTTAAAGCGGGTTGTAATATTTAATCCTCCATTCCACGCATCCTCCAAATTTGGTTTTTCTAAAACTAATAACTTTTTAGAGCTTACCATAACACCAATATTATCTGCAAAAGGGTTTGGAGTACGAAAGCCCCTTCCACCTGACAATCTTATTATAAATTCTGGGGAGAGATTATATTTCAAATGTAATCTTGGAGTAAATAACCACCCAAATAAGTTATGATAATCAACCCGAGCGCCTAAAATAGCACCAAATTTTTTTGATTCTCCACCATACGTATATTCTCCAAAAATTCCAGGAACAGATTCAATTCTAAAAAAGGCAGAATCGTTATAACTCTCATTATAATCATCGTACTTATAATCTGCTCCTGCTTTAATATGGTGGTCGGTAGTTGAAATAATATTAATATGGCTGAAATTGAAATACGCCGATTTCTGATTGCCAGAATACTTTTTAAGACCAAAAAAAGCATCCTGCTCATGATAGGTAAACGACGTTTGCAAACCCATTGATTTGTACGGCGTTTTGGGATAAATCAAACCCGTTTTCGTATATAGTTCTGCTCGTTTTGTTACGACACCAAATCCGTATGAATTTGTGGTACCCTTGTCATTGCTTTTGTTAAAATTCACCTGACCTCCCACTCTATCTTCATAAAGTGTTTTTAATCCTATTTGGCCTTCTAGTTTTTTGCCATCATTATAAAAAAGGCGATTATAAACATTAATTTGTTTGGTCAAGGGTTGATCCAAAAAACCATCATTATTATGATCAGATTTTTTGCCAATATAATCAGCATGAGTCATCAACATATATTTCCATCTTTTACTTATGAAAATATTATTGATACTGTTAAATTCACTTCTACCCTGATCATCTTGAAAGAGATTTATAAAAAAATGATCTGTTTTTTCAGGCTTTTTAAACTCAACATTTATTTGCCCAGTTATAGCTTCATAACCGTTTGCTACCGATCCTGCCCCTTTACTAATTTGAATTGAAGACATCCAAGGTCCTGGAACATAATTTAACCCATAAGGAACAGCAAGGCCTTTCAATGTAGGTATATTCTCCGCTAAAGTTTGTGTGTAAATCCCTGACAATCCCAAAAGTTGAATTTCTTTTGAACCAGTAACAGCATCATTATAATTAACATCAACTGAAGGATTTGTTTCAAAACTTTCTGACAAATTACAACAAGCTGCTTTAAGAAGTTCTCCTTCTGTTATTAATTCTGAATTAATTGGTTTTAAGGTTGAAATTTCTGTAGTTTGTCGTTTGCTAATAATCTGAACTGTTTTTAGTTCTTGAGATTTTAGTTGAACTTCTATTTTTTTTCGGTAATCATTTACTTGTATTGTGTCAGAATAATATCCTACATAACTTATTATTAAATTATGAGGTAACGTATCAATAACTGCTAATTTAAAAAACCCTTTTTCATCAGTTGATGTGCCAGATAGTGTTTCTTCCCAAAATACATTTGCAAAAGGTAATGAATATTTCTTCCCATTTAATTCAGTGCCAAGAACAGTTCCTGTTATTTGTACTGATTGAGCATTTAAGCTCTTATATCCTGATATCATTAAAGCTACCAGACTTACATATATTAATTTTCGATTTGACATTCTTAAATATTTCTAATTGTGAATAAAAACTAGCAAAAAAATCACATAAAAAGAGTATGTGACAGCTATTGAAATATCCTTTTCATATTAATAAATTAGCAAATACTATATTAATGTCCTTTGGTACATTTTGGCTAATAGGTAAAGGAGGCTTGTATTTATAAAAGTTGAAAAAACTTGCTGAAAAATTATTATTAGAAATTATAAAGAAATTTTTAGAAATTTTTTCAATAATTAGTACTTTCAACTCAGGCTTTGCTGACTGATATAGCGGCACATTAAAGTATGAACTAACACTTCGACAACAAGCATTTGCTGAATTATTGCTTAAGCTTTTTTCTTTGGAAATGATTTCAGTAGAACATTTAGATTCTATAGATCCAGAACAACAGCATTTTTCAGTTTTATCGCCTAGAAGAGATGTTTTGCAATTTGAAAAGTTGACCTGTTCCTTTTTAGAGCAAAAATGAGTTGTATAAATGGAACTTAGAACTCCCAAAAAAATGAGAATAATTAGAGAGGAGGCGATAAGTTTAGTACCAAATATTTTCATTCTTTACAAAGATAAGGTTAAAATTAAGCAAACAATGTGTTTTCAATGATGATTGTTATTGTTCTTTTGCCAATTAAAACAATTGAATTGCTATTTTTACGCTTTAATTAAAAACAAAGTTTCTCATATGAGCTTGATAGCAGATATTCATGCACGTGAAATTTTAGATTCTCGTGGAAACCCTACTGTAGAAGTAGAAGTAATTACTCAAGACGGAATTTTAGGTAGAGCTGCAGTTCCATCAGGAGCCTCAACTGGTAAACATGAGGCTGTTGAAATCCGTGATAACGATAAAAATCGTTACTTAGGAAAAGGCGTTACTAAAGCTGTAAACAATGTAAATACAGTAATTGCTGAGGAATTAAGGGGAATGGCCATCCATGATCAGCTTGCTCTTGACAATGCGATGATTTCCTTGGATGGATCTGAAAACAAGTCGAATTTAGGTGCTAATGCCATATTAGGTGTTTCACTAGCTTGTGCAAAAGCCGCTGCTGCTGGATCTGGAATGTCACTTTTTAAATATGTTGGAGGTGTAAATGCACATTTATTGCCTTTGCCAATGATGAATATTCTTAATGGAGGTTCTCATGCTGATAATCGAATAGATTTTCAGGAATTTATGATTATGCCTGCTGGAGCTAAGAGTTTTTCTGAATCCTTAAGGATGGGAACAGAGGTTTTCCATACGCTAAAAAAAGTTTTGAAAGATAAAGGATTGAGCACCAATGTAGGAGACGAAGGTGGGTTTGCTCCAAATCTTCAATCAAATGAAGATGCGATTCTTTGTGTTATCCAAGCAATTGAGCAGGCTGGTTATAAACCAGGTCATGATATATGGATTGCAATGGATGCAGCAAGTACTGAGTTTTATGATGAAGAAAGCGGAATGTATATTTTTAAAAAATCAACGGGAGATAAACTTACCTCATCACAAATGGTTAGTTTTTGGAAAGATTGGTGTTCGAAATATCCAATAATTTCTATTGAAGATGGATTAGCGGAAGATGATTGGAAAGGATGGGCAGATTTAACAGCCACTTTAGGTGATAAAGTTCAAATTGTTGGTGATGATCTTTTTGTTACTAATGTGAATCGACTATCAAGAGGTATTAAAGAAAAATCAGCGAATTCTATTTTAGTAAAGGTAAACCAAATTGGAACTTTAAGCGAAACAATAGCCGCAGTAACTATGGCTCAACAACATTCATTTACTGCAGTAATGAGTCATCGTTCAGGTGAAACAGAAGACTCCACCATTGCGGATTTAGCAGTAGCTTTAAATACTGGTCAAATTAAAACAGGGTCCGCTTCTAGATCTGATAGGATTGCAAAATATAATCAGCTACTACGAATTGAAGAAGAATTGGGTAATAGTGCTGGTTTTAATGGGATGAATTTTAAGTACATAAAATAAGCTTTATTTTTTAGAATGGAAAAAGATCCAAATAAACCTTCTGATGATGATTTAAGGGACTCTATAGGAAATGATCCTGAAGAGGATGACGAGGATGAAGGACATCTTATAGAAGAACATTTAGATGACGAACACTCATCTGAAAGAAGAAGGCGACGAAAAAAGAGAATTAAAATTCGAAAACGTGTTCGAATTAAAAGAAAAAGTAGTCCGAAAAAGAAAGCTAAGAAGGTAATGAGTAATATAGCTTGGATTGTAATCATTGCAGCCTTTATTTTTACGTTGATCATGCTTGTACTTCAATTGGATATGACTTCAAAGCATAAAAGAAGTAGAAGTTTCAATAGCAAGTCAACAAACAAAGAGTTTATAGAATTAAAACAACTAGGATGATAAATTGTTGTTGTTTGAGGTACATTTTAGTACCTTCGAGGCTTGATAATTTAGAATACGCATTGACCATAAAATGGATCGTTTAAAAGAAAAATTCGCAGCTAAGGCGCTACCTCTCGCAGATGAGATAAAGACCATGATAAAAGAACATGGCAACCTTGTTTTAGGAACCTATACTATTGAGCAGGTTTATCAAGGAATGAAAGGAATGATAGGAATGGTAACAGAAACTTCTAAACTTGATCCTGAAGAAGGAATTCGTTTTAGAGGATATTCTATCCCTGAACTTAGAGAAAAACTCCCTAGAGGAAGTGGAGGTGAAAATTTGCCAGAAGGCATTTTTTATCTTTTATTAACTGGTGATCTTCCTAGTGAAGACGATGCTCGTGAAGTAAGTAATGCATGGGCAAGAAGAAGTCAAGTTCCAAAGCATGTTTTTGATATGTTGGATACTTTGCCTAAGCATACGCATCCAATGACACAGTTTAGTCTTGCAATACTTGCTATGCAAACAGAAAGCAATTTTGCAGCTGCCTATAGAAAAGGAATAAGTAAAAAGCAGTATTGGGATCCAATGTACGAGGATATCATGAATGTAATTGCTCGTTTGCCACGTATTGCAGCATATATTTATCGTCGTACTTACAAAGACAGTGTTCATATTGAGCCGGATCCAAAATTAGATTGGGGTGCAAACTTTGCACACATGTTAGGTTTTGATGATGATGGCATGAAAGCGCTTATGCGTTTGTATTTGACAATACATGTTGATCATGAAGGTGGTAACGTTTCAGCACATACAACACATCTTGTTGGTTCAGCCTTAGGTGATGCTTATTATTCACTTGCGTCAGGCATGAATGGTTTAGCAGGACCACTACATGGATTAGCGAATCAAGAAGTTGTTCGATGGATTTATGATTTACGCGAACACTACAAAGGTGCAATGCCTACAAAAGAACAAATTAAAGAATACGTTGAAAAAACTTTAGCAGAAGGCCGTGTGGTGCCAGGTTACGGACATGCGGTATTACGCAAAACCGATCCACGTTATATTGCACAGATGGAATTTGCTCAAACACATTTAGCAGATGATGAGCTTTTCAAAATTGTACAAATGCTTTATGAAGTTGTTCCCGAAATTTTAAAGTCGACGGGAAAAATCAAAAATCCTTGGCCAAATGTTGATGCTCATTCAGGAGTATTATTGATTCATTATGGATTAACGGAATATGACTTCTACACTGTTTTGTTTGGTGTATCGAGAGCCATTGGAGTACTTACTAGTTTACTTTGGGATCGTGCATTAGGATCGCCAATTGAACGTCCGGGATCTGTAACTACTGATTGGATGAAACAGCAGATTGAGAAATCAAAAGCTGCAACTGTTTAAATTAATTAAGAATTAAGAATTAAGAATTAAGAATTAAGAATTAAGAAAAAGCTCGGAAGAATAAATTCTTCCGAGCTTTTTTATTTTGATTGTAATGTAGAGCAAATTACGATGCGATTAATTGTTTTCCGCGCATAATTGCAGTTGATAATCCATCAGGATTTTTACCTCCGGCGGTGGCGTAAAAAGGCTGTCCTCCTCCTCCACCTTGAATTTCTTTAGCAAGTGTGCGAATGATAGTTGTTGCATTTAATCCTTTATACCTGCTGTCCTGAGTTTGTAAACAGGACTCTACAATTTATTTACAACTATTTTAAATTTAGAAGCAATATCGTTCTTTTATTAAAATACGCTTTTGCCGCCATCACATAATATGCAAAATTTTATCGAATGTCTTTAGTTGCAAAAAAAACTGCAATGAAGGATAAACTAAAGAACTTACAACTAATTAATGTTTAAACCTAAAATTTAATATTGCATTTCAAAAATTATATTTACATTTACTAATCTTTAATGCTAACGAGTAATTAGTTTTAACTTTTAATATTCTTATTTATGCGTTACTTTACCATTGCAGTACTATTGT
>JANPGA010000262.1:0-1941 GCA_031423735.1 Bacteroidota bacterium
TTTTTAACACTTTGAACTTTTTATCGAGCTATTTTTTTGGTTTCTTTGTAATACTCCATTATCCCCCTATCCGTGAGCGAAAGTTTTGAAATCCGATTACCCCACTTCGAAGGCCCCTTCGATCTGCTTCTTTTTTTTATAGAAAGAGATGAATTGGATATCCATGATATTCCCATTGCTGGAATCGCCAATGAGTTTTTCGATTACATGCAACAAATGCAATCCTTAAACATTGAATTAGCGAGTGAGTTTATCCTTGTAGCAGCTACTTTAATGCGAATCAAGGTTAAACTTCTTCTTCCTCGTTATGAAAAAGATGAAGAAGGAAATGAAATTGATCCTCGTCAGGATTTAGTTCGTCAACTTCTTGATTACAAGCAGTTCAAAGCTGCAGCAGAAGATCTACGAGTAATGGAAGATGATCGTATGATGCGTTTTGCCAGAGGAAATATCCAGCAAGAATTATCTAAGCTTTCTACAACCAC
This sequence comes from Bacteroidota bacterium, assembly GCA_031423735.1. Classification (GTDB taxonomy): domain Bacteria; phylum Bacteroidota; class Bacteroidia; order AKYH767-A; family OLB10; genus JANXSD01. The sequence continues at coordinate 486 of JANPGA010000262.1, forward strand.
AGAGATTGGATATGCAGGAGAGTTAAATTATTTAACCCTTTACAAACTCATTGCAACTTTTGAAAAGGTAATGACTCGTTTTGATGAAAGTCAAAATAAGGTTATTCATACTGTAGTCCAGCCTAAATATACAATCGAAAATCAAAGAGATTATATTACTTCTTGCTTAAAGAAGAAGCCACAAATGAATTTTAGTGAAGTTTTTGAAGAATGTACAAGTAGATTACATGCTGTATTTACATTTTTAGCTTTGCTAGAATTGTTACAAAGCAGAATTATTTTAATTTTCATGGGCGAAGCTGGATATAACGATTTTGTAATTTGTACTCCTGTAGCCGCTCCCGAGCAACCAGCAAAACACCAAGATGCAGACTGATCACCGTGAAATACTTCGCCATTTTTCCCCCAAACGGATCATTTGGCCTGTATTAATTGGTTTATTAGTGGCTGCTTGGCTTTTCTTTAAAGATTTTGATATTAATGCTTTTAGTGCAGTACGCTGGACAGGCTCCACAACTTTATGGTTATCACTCGCAATAATATCTGTGTGTATACGCGACTTTGCTTATATGATTCGCATAAAAATATTAACCGATCAAAAATTAGATTGGTATCGATCTTTTATTGTAATAATGCTTTGGGAATTTAGTTCAGCGTTAGCTCCAGGATTAATTGGTGGAGGTTTTTTTTTCGCAATAATGATACTTAGTCGTGAAGGAATAAATATGGGGAAAAGTATTACTGCAATTTTAAATTCCTCTTTTTTAGATGGAATATTTCTAGCAGTAATGGCACCATTAGTATATTTTATTGCAGGTAAAACAGCCTTGTTTTCCGGAATACAACTTAACACTGTTTTAGGTGAAAGTATTTTTTATACGTTTTGGGTTATTTATTTTGTAATCCTTGCTTATAAATTATTTGTTGCATATGCCCTTTTTATAAATCCTTATTTTATAAAAGGAATTTTAATTTCATTATTTTCTACACGCCTCTTAAAAAGATGGAAGGAAGGAGCAATTGAAACAGGTGAACAGTTAGTTATTGCTTCAGAAGGATTAAAAAATAAAACACTTCGTTATTGGCTAATTTCTCTCGGAGCTACATTCCTTTCCTGGACTGCCCGATATTCAATTGTTAATTGTATAATTCATGCATTTCATAATCAAGTAGCGTTAGCTGATTTTGTTGTTTATGGAAAACAAGTTGTAATGGGAATTATTATTTTACTTAGCCCTACTCCTGGAGGAAGTGGATTAGCAGAGGTAATGTTTAACGGATTTTTAGGCGAGTTTATCAATAAAGGATTAGCCCCAACACTTGCATTATTATGGCGAATGTTAAGTTATTATCCTTACTTATTAATTGGAGCTTTCATTCTGCCAAGATGGGTAAGAGGCCATATAAAAATTGGCAAACTGAAATTGAAATAGTTAAAAAATTGTCCGTTTTTTTC
>JANPGA010000263.1:0-13776 GCA_031423735.1 Bacteroidota bacterium
CAATTGCCGAAATGGGTTATACAACTCCAACAGCAATTCAAGAGAAAGCTATTCCTGCAATTTTGGGTGGGCAAGATGTAATGGGGATTGCACAAACTGGAACTGGTAAAACTGCTGCCTACTTATTACCATTGTTGCGAATTTTAAATTATCCTCAAGGGAATGATCCTCGTGCTTTAATATTAGTTCCTACTCGTGAATTATCAATTCAAGTTGGGAAAACAATCGAAGATCTCGGCAAGTATACAGGCTTACGTCATGCAGTTGTTTTTGGCGGCTCTGGAGCTAAAGATCAAATTGCTGATATTAAAAAAGGAATTGATATTCTTGTTGCTTCTCCGGGTAGATTTTTAGACTTATATCTTGAAGGTCATATAAATTCGAGGAAGATTAAGCACTTCGTAATGGATGAAGCGGAACGGTTGATGGATAAAAGTTTCATGAATCAGTTTCATCGAATTTTAGAAGTGGTCCCACAAAAACGTCAAAATTTATTGTTCTCTGCTACGATGTCGGATCTTGTAAAAAAGATTTCTGGCGACTTTTTAGATTTCCCAATTGTTATTCATATCACTCCCGAGGTTCGTACTGCTGAAACAGTTAGTCAGGAGTATTTTAAAGTTCCTAATTTACGTACTAAGTTAAATCTTCTTGAATATTTCCTAAAGGAAGAAGATTTTTCTAAAGTTATTATTTTTTGCAAAACGAAAGTTATTGCATCTAATATTGGAAAATATTTGGAACGTATTTATGGAATCGAGCAAGTACGTATCATTCACGGAAATAAAACGCAGCAAACTCGTATCAATGCGATGGAAGCTTTTCGAAATGATCCAATTCGAATTTTAGTATGTACAGATGTTGCAGCGCGAGGTTTAGATGTAGTGGACGTGAGTCATGTTATTAATTTCGACACACCAATAATTTATGAAGATTATGTGCATCGTATAGGACGTACCGGAAGAGCATTTAAAACGGGAAAATCGATTACGTTCGTTACTCCAGCGGATGATTATCATTTGAAGAAAATCTCTCGTTTAATAAAACAAACAATTCCAGAAACTCCTTTTCCTGAAAATGTTCGACGTGTTCCTACAGAGTATGAGGAAAAACAAGAAATGGCTAAGGAAATGGATCGTCAACGTCATTTAGATGATCCGAATTTTAAAGGTGCATTTCATGAGAAAAAAGAAGCAGCAAAAATTCTTGCACTTAAAACAGCAAAGGCATTAAAAGATAGTAAAACAGAATCCTTAAGTAAGAAAGGCAGAAGTAAAAATCCAGGAAAGTCATCCAATTTTGGTAAAGCTAGAAGAGAGAAATGACAATTAAAAAATCAAATGTAAAGTGGCTTTTATTATTAGCACTTGCGTTAATCTGGGGTAGTTCTTTTATCTTAATGAAGCAAGGGTTAAAAGTTTTTCGGCCAGATCAACTCGCTGCAATTAGAATGTCGGTAGCATGTTTGGCATCATTTCCTTTAATTGCATCACGTCTTAAAACAGTACCAAGAGTTTCATTAAAATATATTTTAGTTGTTGGATTATTTGGTTCAGCTATTCCAGCATTTTTATTTGCAACCGCACAAACCAGAATTAATAGTTCATTAGCTGGAATGTTAAACGCACTTACGCCAATGTTCACGATGTTGCTTGGAGGTTTCTTTTTTCACTCCAAGTTTAGTGGCCGACAAATGCTTGGTGTAGGAATAGGATTCTTAGGCGCTGCAGGATTAATTTTAGTACGTTCTGACGGCGGACTTTCCTCTGATGCAGGTTATGCCTCACTTATTGTAATTGCATGTTTGTTTTATGGTTTAAGTGTAAATACCATAAAAACCTTTTTAGGAAATATCGAATCACTTCTTATCTCTGGAATTTCATTGTCATTTGTTGGTATTCCTTATGCTATTTATTTATTGAATACTGATTTTATTGATAAGCTTCAACATGTTCCTGGTGCATGGCATGCTTTCGGACTTCTTTGTTTGTTAGGTTTAATGGGTACAGCTTTATCCAATGTTCTTTACTTTCAAATGGTAAAAATATCAAGTCCATTATTTGCTTCTGCTGTTACTTATTTAATACCAGTAGTAGCGCTCTTCTGGGGTTTTGCTGATGGTGAAGCATTAAACCCATTACATTTTATTGCAATGGCAGGAATATTAGCAGGAGTATTTTTGATAAGTAATCAAAAGATAAAAGCAACAAGTTAATTTAAAAAAAAATTATTGTGTGCTTGATGTAAAGTCAAGTGATGTCAAGTTTGTGCTTAATAAAATTGGATTTTTACTCCAAGTTTCTAATGAGTTTCGGTGTTTAATTACAATGTAATACGAGTTTAAAGGAGCATTAAAAGTACAATTAACACTTCCATCAGTATGAAGAATTGTGCTGGTGGATACTACAAAGGTTTTAGTTATTTTATCATGTAATTCAACAGTTATGGAATCAGTATTCGTAATACTATTTCCAATTCCAGAATTTTTTAATGCTGTATTCATTATTCCTGAACCTTGATAAAATCCTTGCAAGAACACTTTTAAATTTAATGTTAATAGAACCGAACTATTATACAAATCACTTTCCCATAACCCTCTACCATTTGTTGCTGCTCTTATTTTATTCAGACTATAAATAATTTCAAGTTGTTGTACATCAACATTAGGTAAGTTAGTTTTAAATGGTTGCCAAGAGGCTAAAGTGTCGTTTCGATAATAAACCCCAATATCGGTTCCAACATACAAAGCATTCATCGAATTTTTTTGATATAAAATCGTGTTAACAGGAAAGTTTGCCAATCCAGTTGAATAATTTATCCAAGTAACACCAGCATCAGGTGAATACCAAACTTTATTTGCTGCAATATATCCCGACATTGATAACCACACTTTTGATGAGTCGGTATTACTCACTGTAATTGAAGTAATCATATTGTTTGCAGACACAGGTAATCCAGCTGTTCTATCTGTAAATGTTGATCCATTAATGCTTGTATAAAATCGATCATATTTCGCAGCATAAATCCAATTCGGATTGGATGGTGCATATGCTAGTGCAATTAAAAGTCCAGTGCCACCACTTATGCTTCCTACTTGGTTCCATGTTGTTAAAACATCTGTTGTTGCATTATTAGTTCGATAAACTTGACTTTTTCCAATGAGAAATGTAGAATCCAATGTTGGATGTTGAATGAATGGCGTTTTCCAACTCCCAACCCCTTGTGCTCCAGTACCAGTATTAACAACCCATGATCCGTTATTTTGGCCATGATTAAATGTTTTATAAACTCTACCATTCCACGCTGTATGATAGTTTATTTCATCTGTGTGATTGTCAAAAATTATATCCATGCAATCACCCCCTGAGTTAGAATAAAATGACCAATTATTCCCATCTAATAAATGACAAGCATTATCTTGTAATCCAATAATGGTATAGTTAGGATTTATTTTGGAAGTACCTAATCCATAAATCTGGGATGTTTGAAAACCATTATCCATTGTTGTCCAACTTACACCATCATTAATTGTTTTTGATAATCCTCCATCATTTGCACATAAATAAGCTGATGAATTTCCAGGTACAAATTGAACGTCATGATGATCAGCATGAATATATGGCGCAGTTTGAAAGTGTCCTATTACTGACCAATTTATTCCACCATCAATACTCTTGTAAAGCTCACCTCCTCCAACAATTATTTTAGCAGTATCAGTAGGACAAACCGTTAACGTTATAGCATAATGAGCTTGTGAAATAGCGTTTACTCCAGCTCCATACGAAAGTATATCAGGTGTTGTTGAACGAAGTGTAAATGTTGCACCACTATTATCTGAAACATAAAAGCCATTAAATTTATTTGCGCTATTACTTGTTAGATAATAAACTTTATTGGTGTCTTGTGGTGTTATTGCAATACATGATCTTCTAACTATTGATGTCGCTGGCAGCCCTGTACTATTTAATATTGGCCATGTTAATCCGCCGTCGGTTGATTTATGTAGATATCCGTTACTTGAAAATTGTGAAGTTCCATAAATCACATTGGGATTTAAAGGATTGAAATCAATATCTTGATATTTATATGAACTGGTATTTAAAACTTGCGGCCACGTGGTCCCTCCATTTGTGGTTCTGTAAATCCCATGACTAGTTGCAGCAATTACAATATTAGGATTGTTGGGATTAATAAGCAGTTTATAAATTACAATGTTTAAATTATTGGTAAAAGTTAATCCAGTTGGGTTCCATGTTAAACCTCCATTCGTAGATTTTAATACTCCTTGTGATGAAACAGATAATGCACTCACATTCGCGTCTGCATCACCAGTTGCAATATACATGGTATCTGGATGAGCTGGATTAATTGCAACATCTGTACAACCTATTTGAGCATTGAAATCTGTATTTGAAATAGTCCAATTCAATCCACCATCTATAGATTTCCATAATCCTCCAGCTGGCGAACAAGCCCAAATTTTATTATTATTCGTTGGATCGAAACGTATTGCTGATAATCTTCCAAGCCCTCCAACGTTCCCATCAAGATTCGAGTTGAAAGGTCCTAAAGGAATCCAGTTTCCCGAAATGTTTTGAGGTGTAATATTGTTGTTAGTTTTTAGTGAATTTTGTTTTGATAATGAATCGAAATACTCATATCTCATTTTTGCTGGTAATAATAAATCGCCATTAACACCAACTCTTGGTGCCATATAATATTCCCAACGTTTATAAAGGGTATATCCCGAAAATTTTCCTTCATCCTCACCTTCTTTTGCTAATTCTTCAACTTCTTCTTTGTGTTTTCTATCAAATTTTCTTTCATACTTATAAAATGCTTTTTGAATATCGAAAAAGGTTAACGATTTTATCTTATTTGTTGATCTTGATTTATTTAAATAGGGATGTTCAAGCCAAGGTTGAGCCTTCGCATTTAGTATAACAAAAAAAAGAAATGAGAAAATTAACTTTTGACATAAATTATTGTAGGTAATCATTGCACAAGAATTAAAGATGACTAAATAATTAGTTGATTATTAATTTGCCAATAAATAGTTGCTTATTGTTTTCTTCTAATTTGTATAAATAAACTCCTGACTTTTCCTTGAAAATTATTTCGGATACATCATCATGCAAATCTTTTTTAAATAGTTTTTCACCTAAAAAATTGTAAATACTAAGAGTTAAATTTTTATAGTTTGAATTCCTAAATTTAATTTTAAAACGTCCGTTTGATGGATTAGGTGATAAGATAAATTGATGGTCGTTGAATTGTTCAACAATTGTTGTTGCTGTAGTAATGTTAAAAATTTTCGAGCAAGTAACTCCATTATAAATTACCTGAAAGGTATATGCACCTGGTGTGGTTGGAAGTAGTTTGCTATATCCCTTAATGTTAATTTTATTGTAGGATGTACTTGTATAAGTCCAACTATTAAAGGTTGTTCCATTAGGATTTAATATTTTGCAATCAGCTACCATTCCAGTAGTATCATCTCTTATAAAAAAATAAAATTTCGCATAGCCAAGAGCTAAACCTACTCCTTGAAAAGGTATTGAATAGTTGTCACTTTCATTTGGAGTTTCAGTAGTTGGGCAGCCAGGAATTAATAGATCAGTTGTATTCACCGATACTTTAATAACTTTAGAATCCGTATGAGGTTTTTGATTTACCCACCATGAGTTTGCATTTAGTAGATTACACGATCCTGAAAATGGATCTTTATAAGTGGCACTTGTATTACCAGAACGAATCTCAAAATGTAAATGAGGACCTGATGAGCTTCCTGAACTACCAACAATTCCTAAGTATTCACCTGCAACTACTGTTTGTCCAACAATTTTACTTGTAAGGGAATTCTTTTTCATATGCCAATAGAGCGCATAGGTTCCATCCGCATGTTGAATAATTATTGAATTTGCTGTTATAGTGTTTGAAGCACAATTTCTGTCGAAGTTTCCATCTGCTTTTTGTATGATCGTACCAGGGGCAGCGGCAATAACTTCAACAAGATTGTTGTCCATTTTTAAAAAACCGTATGGCCAAATAGCAATGTCAGTTCCTTGGTGTGCATCATATGTGTTTGTGCCACACGCAAAATCATTAATTGATCCTGCCAATGTGTTTTGATCAACATAAGCTCCTATAAAATGATATCCGCAATCAGTTAATCCAGCGGCGGCTTGAATTGGCCAAATTAATGAAGTAGTAAAATTTGTTTTGTTATTAATTTTATTGAGCCCTAAACGTTTTATGTTTTCAGCACATTCTTTGTCTAATTCTTGATATTGTTGTTGGGTTATACAAGGATTAGTCGCATTGTTTTCATTAAGGAAAGTTTTGAATTCATTGTACTCAATTGATTGACATTGACCAGTAATAAATTTCAAAGTAAGAAATATCGAAAGCAACAATGTTTTTACTATTTTCATTTAGAGGATTATTATGTTTAATTTATTCAATGATAATTTTTCCTTTAGCTATGATTTTTTCTTTTTGAATTAACGAGTAAAAATAAATTCCACTTATTAAATTATTCCTTTCAATTATTACCTGTTGCGTAGAGATATTATTGATGTTATTTATTTTCTCGCCAAGCATGTTGTAAATTAATAATTGTGCATCTTTCAATTCTGTATTAGAGATAAGTGTTGCGGATTTGGAAAAAGGATTTGGATAAATGAGCACATTGTTATTTAGACTAATTTGATTTATGTTGGTAGGAGCTTGTATTATATTAACAGTACTATTCGTATAAATGAATTGGTTGAAATCGAACCAGATGGAAGCACTATTTGTTATTGTGGTTCCAGGGGAATTTCCTGTCTTTTGTTTTATATTAAATTTTATAAATCCATGACTCATTAATTCATTGCTTGCACTATATGGTAGATTTATATTGTTAAATGTCCATTCACATATACCTTGATCATAAATACGGAAAGTATATGGATGGCTTGTCGCGCCTAATTCAATGGTTGAAGCATTTAGAAAATTGCTCAAAGTATCTCTAACAACCACTGTTTGTGCAGTGTCGGATCCTGTATTTTGAAATTTGATTAGGTATGACAGCGTATCTGTTGCATTAATATTTTCTTGCAAAACATAACCATTATTAATATTTTGTGATGCTACTTCCATTCCATTAGGGTCAAAGGATCCAATTATAAAATGACAATCTGTTGCATCATTGTTTTTTAAATTACAATCAAATGTTGAACTTGATATTGTTGCATTAACACATTTTAGTACTGCAAATAATGCCGTACAAGAAACAGAATCTGTTATAATTATATTGCCCCCTTGTCCTGGTTTTATGGTGTCGATGGTGAACACATATTGTCCTCCAATTACAGTCCATGGTATAGTACTAATTAATGGGATTATAGCAGGATCAAAATTTACAGTTATTGTTGTATTTATAGCATTTACTGATCCTATGTTTGCGTAAGCAATCGAATAATTATTTTTAAAGCATCTTCGTAAAGAAGTAGTTCCAACACTGACTTTTACATCTGCACAGTAATTATTTAAAGTGTCTGCAAAATCATTTCCAAATGAATTTGGAAGTAATGAAGTAATGTTTACATTATATGTTCCAGATGAAATAGAACACGATTGATTGTAGAAATTAGGCGGAATATGACATACAACGTAAAATCCTGTATCAACAAATAAGGTATAATTTCCATTATTGTCAGATGAAGCAAAATAGTTTCCAGGCATTGCACTTACTAATCTTCCTGATAATCCAACTTCATTTGAATCTTTAATACAATTTGCATTTAGATCTTCATAAATAATTCCTTTAATTGCATTCTCTTTTACTTTCCCAAGTTTTATAATCCAACCATCATAACTACCTTTATTGTCAGTTACATCACCGTTTGCTCGATTGCAATTTCCACCTATAGCACAACCTCCATCCGTTGTAGTTACTACATCGAATCCTCGTTCCGCACCCGTACCACCTAAACACTTTTGATAAATGATATTTCCTATCGTATCTATTTTTACTAACCATGCATCTGTGGGTTGACCATGATATCCTGCAACATCTCCATTATTATTACTACCTGTCAGTCCTGTAAATAAAATTCCATTATCATTAGTAAAACACATTGAACGAAGGCTTTCTCCACCTTTCCCACCAAAAGTTTTTTGCCAAATGAGTTGACCTAAACTATCTAAATTTATAATCCAACAATCACCAAGTCCACCTTTAAATCCTGTCACATCACCATCATACGATTTAGTAGCACAACCAATAAAATAACCTTTAGTATTTGATAATAATACGCTGCTGTAATAGGAAATATCATCTTGCGAACCGCCTAAAGCTCTTTGCCATTGAAGTGTACCAATACTATCGATTTTTATTACCCAACAATCACCACTAAAAGGAGTATTTGCTGTACTGCCTCCTGATCCTCCATGATACCCTGTAACATCTCCATCTGGAGAGTTTGTAAAGCCAACTGCTATACATCCTCCATCGGGAGTTAATGACATTGAAGTAGCTCCATCATACATTGAACCTCCATATGTTTTTTGCCACAGTAAATTACCTATGGAATTTATTTTAGCAATATAAAAGTCAATTCCATTTCCAGCAATTCCACTATCAGCTCCTACAACAATATAATCTCCATTTGTTGTATAGGAAACTGCTCTACATGCAAAGCCGTGTAATATTGATTGCCATTGAATTGCACCAGTCGGATCTAGCTTAATTATTGATCTTCCACACATCATCACATATCCTAAATCCGGTGTTTGTTGTATGCTTGAAATGTATCCGTTATAAAAATTTTGCCATATTAAATTCCCATTTGCATCATATTTTATTACAACACCTGAAAGGTTTGTTGTATTTGCACTGTAATCTCCATTTGTCGAACCACTAGCACCTGCTATAATATATCCTCCATCAACAGTTTGCTTTAATGTGGCCATCTCCTCATAACCACTTCCGCCCATCGATTTTTGCCATTGGATTATTGGTTGAGCAGTAATTGTCCCAACTAAAATCATGACAAATAATGTTGTTAAAATCAATAGTTTTTTTGTAGCAGTAGTAGTTGATTCTCTTTTCATAGTTGATTATTTTATGAGGCAATTGCTATATTTAAGTATAATTCAATTGGCTTGAGATACTATAAATAAATAATTTGAAGCAGAATTTCGCTTGAACTATTTAGATAGAACACGTAATGAAATTAAAAAGGGTTGGAAATAGTAAAAAAAATCTTTAATAAGCAATTCCAATTTCTCCATTCATGTTTTTGGCCACAATGGTTTGATTTAAAGCTTGGTTATAAAGTAAGCAAGAAAATTGAACATGAAGTTTTTTAACAGGTTGCCCATTACTATTAGCTTTATAGTTTTCTACACTTAAAACTTTGTAATAGGTGTAGGATGGTTGAGTAATATTATCAGTTGTGAAAATATTTCCATTTTCATCAGTCCATTTAACGGTTATAGTAGAAAAATCTTTTGGATTTGGAACTTCAGTTGGGATACCTCTAGAAAAATTATTGTCGCATAAAGTATCGCCAGATCTCACATTCATACAAGTTGCATATTGGCACCCTGAATTATCGATCATTGTGTAACAAACAGTATGTAATCCAGTTGTTGTAAATTGATGCGAAGGGCTTTGCTGATTGGTAGTAACTCCATCACCAAAATCCCATAGAAAAGTATAAGGATTTGCCCCCATTGCAGTACAATTAAAAATAGTATAATTTCCATTTTTAAAGATGCTAATAAATGAATTGCAAGAAGAATTGACTTCACCAGTGTTTACATTATTGCTTATACTGCTTTCACAACCACTAGTATTAATAGTTGATAGTGTAACTGAATAATTTTGCAGTGCATTGTAAAAGTGATATGGATTAACTTGTGCTGAGGTTCCCCCATCTCCAAAATTCCATTTGTAGGATTGTATTGATATTGAACTAAGAGATGATTTGAAAGATACTAAATAACGAGATGCAATTGTGGTAGAATTAAAATAGGGAAAAAGTCCTTGATTAAATAATTCAGTGGTGTCAGATACATCTCCAGGATTTGTGGTTCTATTACCACGAAAAGAAAATTGCATAATACCTTTGCAAGTTGCACAATTATTCTGACGAAATGTTCCATTGAAAATATTTACCGAATCCATATTATCGCGACTTATATCGGTATACATAAAGTAATTGTTAATCCCAGCTTTTAGTTCAATTTGCAGAGTATCTAGTTCACCAGAAATAAAAAACACTGGACTCTCAATTACTGGAACTGGGTCTTCTTTTTTCTTGCATGATTGTAAGAAAAAAATAATTCCAAGTATATAAATTAATTTTTTCATTTTAATTATTTTTCAAACACTATATATCTCAACATAACTGATACACTAATATTTTTGTCGATTGAATTATTTTCGAAGTATGAGTTTTTGGTAATATCAATAAGTCCATAGTTTAATCGAATATTAGCAAATAGATTTTTTATTAATTTATTCTCATATCCTGCAGTTATTCCCAAATCATATTTATTGAAACCATTTACATATCCTGTTTCTTTACTGCTTTTAGTTAGTAAAGAACCGTTATCATTTTTAATTGTTGAGGTAACAGTACTTTTTGAATTTAATAGTTTGCATATAGATACACCAGCAATTAATGATTGACTAAAAGAGAAATTGTATTTCAATAAAACGGGGATGTTGATGTATATTAATTTCTTTGCAGTAATTGTTGCAGTCTCATTACTATAACCAAAATCATACATCTCAGAATGAAATTGTTTTGTTGAATTTAAGTCACCTCTTTCTGTGTAAAGCAAACCAATTTCAGAACAAAATTTATTCGATAATTTATAGTTAACGCCAATTCCTGCAATTGGATGAATTGCAAATCCCGATGCAGGAGTAAAACCTTTAAATGCAGAGGCACCAGCTAAAATACTTATTGCGAAAGTCGTTTGCTTATTCTTTTCTAAGGGCTTGCGAGTATCTTTTGCCACTTCAAATACAATTACATTCATGTCCTGTTCTGCTTCATATAAAATTCCATCAATTAAAATCATTTCATCGGTATAATTTAAATTACTGGGTTCATTTCCAAAATGATTTAATTCTTGAATATGCTGCGAATTAGAGTTTGCAAAAAATGGCGTATTTACTTTTGTAATATTAGAGTTGGTTCCATCATTTTTATTAGGAGTAAATTCAATATTAACTTTGGCTTTTTCCTTTTTGGTATTTAAATTTGTTTTAATAGTGCTTAGATTTTTGGATATAATAGTTTTGTTTTTATTTACAGCAATAATGCGTTTGTTGTTTACAATCTTGCTATTTTGAATTTCATTTTGAACATTGTTTTCAATATGATTAATAGAAAATGAATTGATGTTGTGATCAGTTGAATTTGATTGTGAACTATGGTTGTTATTTTCTTTTATGGGACTATCTTTTGTTAAAGCGATTTTGTTGTTTTTGTAGTTATATACACCAATTGTAAGTACTGATAATATTGTAATTAGAAAGAAATAGAATAAAATTTTTCTGTTTCGTTCTTTTTTTTCATAGTCGATAATTAGTTGTTCAGCTTTTAGCCAATCGCTTTCCTTATATTCAAAAGAATTTTTCTCGAATTCACTTCGAAAAAAATCATCTAATTCATTATTTGCTTTCATGTTCCTATGCAGATTTGTTTACTGTTAAAATTACTTCAAGCATTTCTTTTAGTTTTTGTCTGGCTGTTGATAAATGCCATTTACTATTTCCTTCGCTCATCTCTAAAAGATCTGCAATTTCTTTATGGGTATATCCATCAATTACATAAAGGTTAAAAACACGTTGACTTTTTTCTGGAAGTTTTCGAATACATTTATGTAAATCTTCAATAGTTATTTTACTTTCAATTTCATTAATCACAAATGAATTATCGTTTTCATAGAAATCAGAAAAGTCTGTATATTCTATTACTTCACGTTCTCTTTTTCTTTTTCTAAACTCATCAATTATAGTGTTGATCATTATTCTTCGAATCCATAGTTCAAAGGGAATATGAGTTTGGTACTTTTTTAAATTTATAATTACTTTTAAAAAACCTTGATTCATTAAATTCACTGCATCATCGCGTGAGTTTGTGTAACGATGGCATATGCCCATAAGAAATCCATAACATAATTTGTATAAATCATGCTGCGCCCTACGATCCCCTTCAATACAGGATCTAAGTTGCTCGCTTCTTATTAGCATTTGAACCTAAGATAGGTTAATTAATCAATTGCTGCTTGATTGTGGTAGTATCACGTTTATGTTTCTGGTTTGGTTGGATTTTTTAAAATTATTTAAATTTTCGAATTGAAAAGAAGTTTTCTTTATTCTCAATGATGTTTGCTTTTTTAAGCAATTCTCCGCGAAGGCTATAAAGAACACTTTATTTTATGCTTAATTGAGCTAAGTTTTAGTATTGAATTATTTGAAAAAGATTTCCTAATTTGAGGTTAATTACATTTTTTTTGCTATTTTTAATCGGTTACCAAGGTGAAATAGAGCTCTTACGAACAGGTCATTTCGATGGTATGGCAAACTTTCGAATTGAGTAAACAGCTTAATTTCAATTACTTGTTAGTTGTTTTTCTGTTAAATCCTCTAAGATCAGCCTCACATGCATATAGAAAGAGGCATCTCTAAAAAAATTAGTTAACAGACCTTTGTTTATTTCTAATTAGAATCCTATCTTTGCCCTCCCTTTTGGGAAAGTAAATATTATAACGAAATCATGTACGCGATTGTAAATATTGCCGGTCAGCAGTTTAAAGTTCAAGAAAATGCTCCCGTATTTGTACACCGTCTCGACGCAAACGAAGGCGATACAGTAAATTTTGACCAAGTTTTATTGGTTGATAACAATGGATCAGTTACCGTAGGAGCTCCTACAGTATCAGGTGCTTCTGTATCTGCAAAGGTTTTAGCGCACGTTAAAGGTGACAAGGTGCTAATCTTCAAGAAGAAGCGCCGTAAAGGATATCAGAAATTGAATGGCCATCGCCAACAATTTACTAAAATCCAGATCGATAAGATCAACGCTTAATTTCTCTCACTCGAATCTATATTATCTAATATACAATGGCACATAAAAAAGGTGTTGGTAGTTCACGAAATGGTCGCGAATCACATAGCAAAAGACTAGGTATCAAAATTTTTGGTGGTCAGCGAGTAATCGCTGGTAACATAATCGTTCGTCAACGTGGAACAAAACATCATCCTGCTGATGGTGTTGGAATTGGTAAAGACCATACCTTGTTCGCTTTAGTTGAAGGAACCGTAGTTTTCCGCAAGAAAGCAGATGATCGTTCATATGTTTATGTTCAACCAACTGCGGTAGCATAAATAATTAAAGTACAAAAACCCTGAAGTGTGTGCATTTGCACTCTACTTCAGGGTTTTCTCATTCTTATAATCCAAAAAGTCGGCTGTTAAATTTGAAGGATTCTGCATTTACTATTTTTACTTGTTTGAAATTTTTATGATGTGGATTAAATAAAAAATTAAATTCTCCTTGTACTATCGCTGATGGAACTTTCATTAGCAAATATTTGTTTTCAGTTATGAATTTGTCACCAAGTTTTTGTGTTGATTTTGTGGGAGGAAAGTCGCTCCAGTTGGATGACAGTTTTGCAATTTCAATTTCGCAGAAAATTACAGTATCAGGAACTTCTATGCTTATTAGAAAATAGTCTAAAGGAAGTATTCCCAGAGGTGTATGAGCG
>JANPGA010000264.1:0-11045 GCA_031423735.1 Bacteroidota bacterium
TTAGCGCCATTTACGGCAGCGGCTACATCAATAATTTCTTGTTCATTTACTAGCGACCAATCCTTAAATACTTCACCATAAACTTTCAATCGAGCAACACCTCCATCAGGATAAATATGTAATTTTAGATGCGTATAAATTTCTTTATCTGCAATCTCATAAAAGTTTTGTGATCCTGGATTTAATGGAGATTTAATCAATATTTCTTTCCACTGAACCTTATCGGAAGTTAAATATTCAGCATCAACATTTCCCTGTACATTACAAGCTTCTATGGATGCATGTTGCGGATGATTTCCAAGAAAAAAATTAGTATCTATATCAACACCATGAATCTTTCCTGATGTTGCTAATTTTAGAATACACCAATCATGTCCTGAAGTTCTTTTTCTTCGTGACTCCCATCCATCCATCCATTTACCACGATCAGTATATTTATCAGCAATAAAAATACCTCGTCCTGATTTTAATAGATTTTCCTTCTCTGCAAAAAAATCATCACTACAAACAATTGCTTCACCACCTAATCGTTCAGCAGCAAGATCTGTAAGTTTAGTAAATGCAGGAGCATCTGTTAATTTTATTTCATTCATAGTTATAAATCGAGCAAAATTTTTCCACTGTTCAAATGTAAATAATTTCCGTGATCGAACACTTTTGTGCCACCAATATATGTTTGTTCAACAACACCAACTAATTTCAATCCAAGGTAAGGTGTAATTTTATGACGATGTTGTATTTCCTTTAGTTGAACTTCAAATTCTTTTTCAGGATTCCAAACTACTAAGTCTGCATCATAGCCCTTTTCAATTTTTCCTTTAGAGGAACTTAATTTTAAAAAATTAGCAATGTTTACACTAATCAACCTATTAAGATCTTCCAAAGTAAATCCTCTTTTTTTAGCGGCAGTCCACATTACTGGTAACGAATATTGTAATCCTGCAATTCCTCCCCATGCTTTACTGAAGTCGCCGGATTCTATTTCTTTTAAATTAGGAGGAGCTGGAGAATGATCTGTTGCAACAAAATCAATTAAGCCATTACGTAACGCATCCCATAGTAAATTATTATTTTCCTTTTCACGAATTGGGGGTGCACACTTAAATTCGGTTGCACCATCTTTAATATCTTCCGAATTAAAAACTAAATAATGAGGTGCAGTTTCAAGAGTTATTGGTAAGCCTTCTGCTTTTGCTGCTTTAAGATTTGCGATTGCTTCGGAAGATGAAAGATGAACAACGTGAACATGAGCACCCGTTTCTTTACACAATTGAATCATCAAATCAATAGCTTTATTTTCCCATGATTTTGGTCGTGATTTTAAATAAGCAGAATAACTTGTTGGATGTTGGCATAACTCTTCTTCATCAGCATGTGGCTCATCCAATTCACAATGAACAAGAAGCGGTTTATTGTATTTCTTTAATAATGCCAATGCAAAACGCAAATGTTCAGCCGTGGTATTCGGAAAATCATCGATACCTGAATGTGTTAAAAAAGCTTTAATGCCAAAAACACCTTGTTTAAGGAGTTCTTCAATATCATTTAAATTATCTGGAACCACGCCTCCCCAAAAACCTACATTAACCACCAATTTATTTGCAGTTGCATCTAACTTAATCTTAAAATTTTGTTCATTTGTTGTTACAGGCGCGGAGTTAAGGGGCATGTCGATTAAGGTTGTTATTCCACCAGCTGCTGCCGCTTTTGTTGCAGTAATAAACCCTTCCCACTCTGTTCGTCCAGGTTCATTAATGTGAACATGGGGATCGATAACACCTGACATAATTAAATTATCTCCAACATCTTCGACATGATAATCATTTGGATTTAATTCATTTAAAATATCGGCAATTTTCCCATCCTTGAGAATTAAAAAGCCTTTTCGAATCCCATTTGGAAAAAGAATTCGATTAGAATGTAATGCCAATGGTTTATTCATATTATTTTTAGGTTCTTTGCAGAATAGATTCCTCGTGGTAAAAGTATTGCCTTTAAAAATAAAATCCGACTAATATCTTGAAAGATTTACAACTATGGCGGTTTATAAGTGATCAACTTACTAAAAATGAGCCGGTGATGTTTTTGTGTGTTCCCGAAAGTAATGGAAGTAGCCCAGGAAGAAAGGGTTTTAAAATGGCAGTTACCAAAAACGAATTGCAAGGTTCGATTGGTGGTGGGATTATGGAGCATAAATTTGTAGCTTATGCAAAGGAATTACTTTATGGAAAAGAGGTGAGTTCAATTTTAAAAAAGCAAGTTCATTCGAAGGAAAGTATGTCGAATCAATCAGGGATGATTTGTTCGGGAGACCAAACAATTGCACTTTATAAAATTCAAGATTCAGATCAATCTGAAATAGAAAAAATTATTGCTGCAATCGAAAATCAAAAAAGTGGATACTTTACCTTTTCACCCAATGGAATTATCTTTTACGATCATTCAACTGAAACTATTTCAAATTCTTTTCAAATTGAATCAGAAAATCAATGGCATTATATAGAAATGATTGGCTTTAAAAACTATTTATTTATTATTGGTGCTGGCCATGTTTCTTTAGCTTTTTCAAGAATTATGCAACTACTAGATTTTCATATCTCTGTTTTTGATGATCGTGAGAACTTAAATACATTCGAGCAAAATAATTTTGTACATCACAAAAAAATTATTGATTTCGAAAATATAATTGAGGAGATTGGAAGACAAGAAAATCAATATGTAGTAATCATGACATTTGGTTACCGTACTGATGGAATAGTAATTCGAAAACTAATTAATGAAAATTATAAATATTTAGGATTATTAGGAAGTAAAACAAAGGTTGCAAAAATTGTAAAGGAACTTCGTTCAGAAGGATTTGATGAATCAAAAATTAAAGCCTTATTTGCTCCAGTTGGGTTAGCAATCAATAGTAGAACACCAGAGGAAATTGCTGTAAGTATTGCTGCGGAAATTATTAAAGTGAAAAATGATTTGAATCCCGATAGCTATCGTGGATTGAAGATGTGACGATTTGAAAATTAACTGATTTGTATTTCGTCAACCTTAATTATTCTTTATAAATTTAGTGTATTAATTTTAAAGCTTCTTCACCCATTTTTAAAAAATCTTTTGCATCTATATAACCTTCGGTTGTGAAGATTGGTTTTTGGTTTTTATCAATTATAATTAGCGTTGGATAACTACTTGCTCCATATTTTTGCGCAATAGTTCGACCTTCACCTTGTTCCGCGTTAATTTCAATATTGATAAAATTTTTGTTGAAATAAGCTCCAACTTCTTTATCAATAAATACAATTTGCTTCATTTTTTTGCAGTATCCACACCAGCTTGTTGACACATCTAAAAAGAGTGGTTTATTTTCTTTTGATGCTTTTAATAAAGCTTGTTCCCAAGTTCCTTCAAAAAATTGAATTCCAATTTTTTCTTCGTTGGAAATTTTGCTTTTCGAAAAAGAGCAAAAAAAAAGGGTGACCATTGAAAGTAGAAGTACTATTTTTTTCATGCTTTAGATAAGATTAAGCCTTAATAATAAGTTGAAATTGTAAGTATATAAAGCTTGATAGCGCCAAATTAGGAATATGATTTAGAAAGACCATTGAAATGGGAAAGATTATTTTGTTTAAAAATCTTATTGATTTTAGCGGATGTATTTTATTTAGGTGGCTATTAATTTGTTAAAAGAAGCTTATTGTCAATCTGTTGTATATAATTTAGTGTGTTGAAATCATGATAAATGGTTCATTAAGTGGTTAGATTTTATATTGATAAACCATTGAAAATTTGAAAAAAAACTGGAACTCGTGCAACCCTTTTTATTAATTTTCCATCTATGAGTTCAGAGAGCAGTATAGCTATGACAGATGAGCAATTAGTGGAGGGGTGTTTAATCCCAGATGCAAAGGCTCAAAAGCAATTATACGAGCGCTTTAATCGAAAAATGTTTGCTGTTTGTTTAAGATATTCATCAAGTCGCGAAGAAGCAGAAGACATTTTACAAGAAGGATTTGTAAAAGTCTTTCAAAAAATAAGTTCTTATAAAGGTGAAGGTTCACTAGAAGGTTGGATTAGAAGGGTTGTCGTAAATACTGCCTTAGATCACTTTCGTCAACAAAAAATGATTTGGTCGGGCCTTGAAATGGCTGAAGATCAAATAAGTGACGAAACAACATTAGGAAAATTAGAAGTTCAAGAATTGTTGAAATTAATTCAGAATCTTCCAAATGGCTTTCGAACAGTCTTCAATTTATATGCTATTGAAGGGTATAATCACCGGGAGATAGGCGAATTGCTTGGGATCTCAGAAAATACCAGTAAGTCACAATATTCGAGAGCTAGAACTCAACTTATTGAATCGGTGGAACAACATTATAAGCAAGTAGTAAATAAGGAACAATTATAGTCAACATGAAATTAGAAGACCAGTTAAAAAATACATTTGATCACTTCGAGCCCGAGGTTGATCCTTCTGTATGGGCCAAAGTTAGTGGCCAGCTGACTTCACCAACAGCGATTCCTGAAAGTGGTTCCTCTGTTTCTTCTGGAATTATCAAAACAATTGCCTCCAAACTAGCTCCATTTGCTGGATGGATTGCAGGAGCAACTGCCATAATTGGTTTAGGTATTATTTTGAAGATGAACTCGAAAGAGGAAAAGTCAGCTGAAAAAACTCCTATAAACATTCCTAATACTAAGGCTCAAGAAATTTTAAACGAAGAAAAGTCTATTTCAAATCCTTCGTCTTCTTCAATAAATAAGAGCACAACAATCTCAAATTCAACAACAGAAAAAGTAGGTGGTACCTCACCTGTTGTTCAAAAGGAGCAAACGTTTATTTCAGGTCATTTTAATAATGGATTAAATACTTCAGAAAATGTTAATTCTGATAATGTTTCCAATAATAATAATTCTGAAAATTCGGGTTCAATTACCTCAACAACAAATTCAAATAGTACGGCATCTAATAAGGCAATTGACCCAATTAGTAATGTTGAAATAGCCCAAACAAGTGTTAGTCAAATCCCTGCAAAGGAGGAAACAATAGCTGAACCTGTTATACTTCTTAACACAAGAGGTGGATTTGCACCGTTATCAATAATTGCATTTACGAACCAAAATGGCATCAAGGCTGATTTTAATTTTGGTGATGGCACTCAAATTAATAGTGTTACCAATGCTTCGCATCGTTTTAATGAACCAGGAATTTATACTGTAAAATGTCTTGTTTCAGGTAGAGAAATTGAAACTACCGTTGAAGTTTTAGGTCAGTTGCCTTCTGTATTTAGCCCTAATGGAGATGGAATAAATGATCTCTTCACAATTGGTGGAAATGAGGTGAGTACCGTTGATGTTCATATCTATGATAGAACTGGCAGAATGATGTTGTCGGGAAAGGGAAAGCAAGTAAATTGGGATGGAACAATTTCAGGAGGTCAAATTGCTGAAACTGGAACCTACTTTTATGATATATTTGCAACATCAATTTCAGGAGTTACTTATAAACAAAAAGGCACAATCAATCTATTCAAATAAAATACCC
This sequence comes from Bacteroidota bacterium, assembly GCA_031423735.1. Classification (GTDB taxonomy): domain Bacteria; phylum Bacteroidota; class Bacteroidia; order AKYH767-A; family OLB10; genus JANXSD01. Next base: position 5,540 of record JANPGA010000264.1, read on the forward strand.
TACCGAAAATAAATTAAAAGATTTGCTATGAAAAAATTATTTACCTTATTCGCTCTCGTACTGCTGGCAATGGTTATCAAACCAAGTCAGACGTTTGCATCCCATCTTGCAGGAGCTGAAATCACGTATGAACCTACTGGAGTGATCCCTGATCAATTCTTGATAAAAGTTGCGGTTTACCGTGATTGCAGTGGTATTCCTGTTGATGCTTCATATGATGTATGTTATTCATCTATAATCTTGGGATTAAATGGAATTGTAACAGTAAACCAGATAGGATCTGCAGATAGCGTTGGTTCTTCGCCTTGTGTTTCAGCGGGTGCTACCTGTCCAGGAAGTACTGGTGATATTGAAATTTATCATTATACTGGAATCGTTGATTTGCCAGGACGTACTACGGATTGGATATTTCAATGGACATCAAATGCAAGAAATCAAGTAATAACAACCTTAATTCCAAATAATTTAACGACATATGCATTGTTAAACAATTTAGATGCTCCTACAAATTCATCTTCAGATTTTAAGAATCCTGCGTATACTCGTTTTTGTGTTGGGAATCAATTTAACTATGTGCAAGAAGCAACAGATGTTGATAATGATTCGTTAGTTTTCTCACTTGCAACAGCTCAACAAGGTAGTGGATGTCCTCCTTCATTTCAAGATGTTACTTATTTGGCTGATCCTTTTGATCCTTCTGGTGCTTTGTATACTGGATTGCATCCATTTTCTTCATCAACTCCAATCACAATTAATCCAGTTACTGGAACTTTGACTTTCACTCCAGCTCTTCAACAAGTTGCAGTTATTGCTATTAAGGTCGAAGAATTTCGTAATGGAATTTTAGTTGGTTATGTAATTCGTGATATTCAAATTAAAATTACGCAAGCGTGTAAATTAATTCAACCTGGCTTTGCTCTAAACACTATCGGTGGTGGTTCTTCAACTGGTGGATATCAAGTTGTAAGTTGTAACGATCGTACTATCATTCTCCCTTTAGATACTTTGTTCCCAATTCAATGTGCTTCTGCAATACCTTCAGATTTTCGTACCCTTGCTCCTTACGGAATTCCAAATCCTGTAGTTTCGGTATCACCTTTAAATTGTGCTAACGGTTATACTGATTCTTTAGTAGTAACATTCTTAAATCCATTTTCACAAGGGATTACAAGGTTATGGTCGAAAAAAGGTTTTGATGGAAATACTTTCTTAGGTCAATGTGGTTTCGAATTAATCGATTCAAAGGATACTGTTTATCTATATGTTGACACCACAATTATTGCACATTTAACTACTCAATACGATTCGGTAGGTTGTATTTTTAACAATATAACTCTAAATTTATCTGATAGTGTATATTGTTCTTCAATTGCTGTTGACGGCTCTGATTTCACAGTTACGGATGCTGCTGGTACTGTTTTCCCTATTGCAACTGCTTATGGATATTGTACTCTTACAGGATTAAAAACAAATGCTGTATTATTAAATATGGCCGCTAACGTAAATGGCGTTGCTCCATATTATGTTACCATGAGTGCTGGCTTTACTGATGGTGGAACGTTGGCGGATGATTGTGGCAGGTATATAACTTCAGGTGATACGATTGCAGTACTTTATCAAAATAATAAAATCAATGTAAGCTTAGGTGCCGATCAATTAATTTGTGTTGGTACAACTCCAATTACAATTGCAGCAGATATATCAGGATTACAATATACTTGGTATAATAGCGCAGGTCAAATTGTTGGTCAATCAGGTCAGCAATTAACGGTTACCACAAGTGATACCTATACTGTACAAGTAAATAACGGACCAGTTTGCGTTGGTCGTGATACAGTAGTAATGAATTTATTTAATGCTCCAACCGATAATTTAGGTGCAGATATTATTCAGTGTATCAATGATCCACTTCCAACTTTAGATGCAGGAAATCCTGGATCAACATTCCAATGGTATTTAAATGGATTCCCTTTAACAAACGATACATTATCAACTTTATCGCCAACTACTACTGGTGCATATAGCGTACTCGTAACTACAGGTGGTATTTGTGCTGCAAGTTTTGATATCAATTTGAATATCTTTAATCAGTATCCTGTAAATACTTTAGCAAATGAAACTATTTGTGCTGGTGCTACTGCAACTCAACTTGATGCTGGTCCTGCTGCTGGTACTACCACTACACAATGGTCGTTAAATGGAACAGCAATATCTGGGGCTACTGGTCAGTTTTATACTCCTACTGCTACTGGAAACTATACAGTTCAAGTTGGAACTGGAAGTTGTTCAAATTCAAGTAACATGAATTTAACAGTTGTTGCTAATCCAACAGCTTCATTAAATAACGTAACGATTTGTAATTATGATGCTATTCCACAGTTATCTGTAAATAATATTTCAGGAGCAACTTATCAGTGGAATCAAAACGGAACTGCAATTTCTGGTGCAACAACAAATCAATACACGCCAACCGTTGCTGATAATTATAGCGTAACAGTTTCTGTTCCTCCTGGATGTACAGCATCTGCAAATATGACTTTAACAATAAATAATGCTCCAGTTTATAGTTTAAAAGACACCTTGATTTGTAATGACGGATCTGCAACATTATCAGTTTCTGCTGCTGCTGATACTTATTTATGGTCAAATGGTGCAACAACTCAAACAATTAATACAACTAATGCAGGATCCTATAATGTTACAGTAACTAAAAATGGTTGTGTTACTAAAGATACTGCTGCAATTGCAGTTAATAGTTACCCAGTTGCTCCAATTGTAATTTGCGGACCAGCAAATACTACGGGCGCTGTAATCTATACTTTCGTTTATGCATGGCCAACAGTTGCTGGAGCTTTAAGTTATGAGATCAGTGAAGATGGTGGAAATACTTGGGTGGCTGCAAATGGTGCTTCAGGTGCTTCCGAATCTCATGGAACAAATAGTACTGCAAATTTATTAGCAAGAGCATTAGGACCTATTCCTTGTGTTAACGGTGCTGTATCTGATCCAACATATTGCGATATCGATTACTTTAACGTGATTTCTCCAAATGGTGATGGTAAAAATGATTATTTCAAAATCACCAACATCGAACAATATCCTAACAATACTGTTCAAATTTTCAATCGTTGGGGTAAAGAAGTATTCTCAAAAGACAATTACTCAAATGCTAACAGTAATACTCGTTTCGAAGGAAAAGATCTTCCAGCAGGAACATATTACTTTATCATTAATCTAAATCAGGAAGGCAAAGAACCAAAAACTGGAATAATTACAGTTACTCCATAAGAATTCCCGAGTCCCCTTTACGTATAGCGCCTCACAGAAATGTGGGGCGCTTGCATTTTCTGGCAAATCTGTTCTACTTCTCAAAGATTGTATGCAATTTTGCAACATTCGATAAAAGTGAACTCTTTTTATCTGAAAACGTTTAATAAAATCAAATTGTCAATTATCGCATATTTATGAAAGTTACCGAACATCTTCACAAGGCAAATGGAAAACCTCTTTTTTCTATCGAAATACTTCCACCGTTGAAAGGAAGAAGTATGAATGCAATTTACGATGCCATTGATCCATTACTTGAGTTTAAACCAAGCTTTATTGATGTTACTTATCATCGTGAAGAGTATGTTTATAAAAAGCGTCCGGGCGGTTTTCTTGAAAAAAAATCAGTACGTAAACGACCAGGAACAGTTGGTATCTGTGCTGCTATCATGAATAAGTATAAAATTGATGCGGTTCCTCATATTATTTGTGGAGGATTTTCAAAAGATGAAACTGAAAATGCATTAATCGATCTTTCGTTTTTAGGAATTGATAATGTATTACTATTAAGAGGTGATTCGATAAAAACGGAAGGAAGCTTTGTGCCAGAACCAAATGGAAACGCTTACGCCACTGATTTGATTGATCAAGTAGTGCATATGAATAGAGGGAATTTTTTAGATGATGAATTGCTAGATGCTGAACCTACAAATTTTTGTATTGGTGTTTCAGGATATCCTGAAAAGCATTTCGAATCTCCTAATATGAAAACAGATTTGAAATATTTAAAAATGAAAGTTGATATGGGTGCCGAATATATCGTTACTCAAATGTTTTTTGATAATTCAAAATATTTTTCATTCGTTGAGCAATGTCGTGAAGCAGGAATCAATGTTCCAATTATTCCAGGCATTAAAGTTCTCACTGCAAAGAAACAACTTACAGTTTTACCAAGTTTATTCCATATTGATATCCCCTCTGAACTTGCCGAAGCAGCAGAGAAAGCGGATACTCCAGATAAAGTAAAAGAAGTAGGAATAGAATGGGCAATTTCACAATGCAAAGAGCTGTATAAAGCTAATGTTTCGTGTTTGCATTTTTATACAATGGGGAATTCAAATACTTGCAAGCGAGTTGCTGAACAAATATTTTAATTTATACTATTGAGCGTTAAGCATCGAAAACAGATTTAAACTTTCGGAGTAAATTATTCTTGCTTATTATTTATTATCATGAAAAAAATTTATCATCTTTCTAATTGTGATACTTGTCAAAAGATCATTAAAGAAATTAATCCTAATTCGGATGTGATTTTACAAGACATAAAAAAGGAACCTATCACAGCAGATCAATTAGAAGAAATGAGAAAGTTGACAGGGAATTATGAAAATTTGTTTAGTAAAACAGCGAAAAAATTTAAAGTGTTTGGATTGAATGATCAGCCACTTACCGAAGAAGATTATCGAAAGTATATACTTATTGAGTACACTTTTCTTAAACGACCAGTGATGATTGCTGACAATAAAATTTTTATTGGGAATTCTTTGAAAGCAATTGAAGGAGCAAAAGTGGCTTTTGCATGAGTAGAAGGCTAAAGGCTCACATTGCTGTACTTGCAGCGAATATTTTATATGGTGCAAATTATTCTATTGCAAAGGAGGTGATGCCGAAGTTTATTCAGCCAATGGGATTTATTGTTATTCGTGTTTGGGTAGCTGCATTACTTTTTATTGCTACAGCTAAACTATTTGTTAAAGAAAAAATTGCAGTCGAAGATCGTTTACGTTTAGTATTGTGTGCAATCTTTGGAATAACTATTAATCAACTTTTATTTTTTAAAGGATTAGCACTAACAAGTCCAATTGATTCAGGATTGATGATGGTTACAAATCCGATTTTTGTGATGATACTTTCAGCAGTATTTTTATCAGAGATAATTAATGCGCGAAAAATAATTGGGATTATTTGTGGTTTTTGTGGGGCAATTTTATTGATATTGTTCGGTCAAAAATATTCTAATACAGGGAGTAGTTCTCTGCTTGGTGATATTTATATTTTGATTAATTCATTATCCTATGCAATTTATATTGTTTTAGTAAAACCACTAATGAAAAAATATCACCCACTAACAATAATGAAAATTGTATTTTTCATTGGAGCGTTTTTAGTTTTGCCATTTGGACTTAGCGAATTCAAACAAATCGAATGGAACACCTTCACTCAATCTGCATGGTTGGCA
>JANPGA010000265.1:0-4751 GCA_031423735.1 Bacteroidota bacterium
CTAAAGCTAATTAAAAGTACTCCCAGAAAGTACTTCCATACGGTGTTTGTAAAGGTTTTTTTCATATTAAGTTTTTTGATGGTTTTACAATTTTAGTATAATTGTAACAAAGATAAGACATTGAAACCATTGCCGCACTAGGAAAAGCGAGATTATTTGTTTTTTTTTCAATTAGATTTTAACATGGCAGTAAATTGATGAAATTAACTAAAATTGCGTCCGAACATTATCGATCTTTAGGGCGTTTATAAAACTGAATTCATTTAAAATCTGTGAAAAAAAGGCTAGCATTTTTAATTATTATTCAATTAATCACTGGTCTTTCCATTGCTCAGCGTTTTAATTTCTCCAATTTCACAGTTAAAAACGGACTTCCTGGTAATCAAGTTAATAAATTGATTCAAGATCGATTTGGAAGATTGTGGGTTTGTACCATGAATGGTGCAGTTCGTTTTGATGGCAAGGTGTTTACACCTTTTTCAGATGATAACATACTGTCAACCAATCCAGTAAAAACTATATATGAAGATAAAGCAGGTAATTTATGGTTTGGCACAATTAGGAAAGGATTAATTAAGTACTCTGGTACAAGTTTTAAAAATTATACTTCTAATGAAGGATTGTTAAGTGATATTGTAAATGCGGTTGTTGAAGATAAAAATGGGGAAATTTGGATTGGTACTTCTGAAGGCCTTAGTAGGTTTGATGGAAAGCGGTTTATAAATTATACCACTACTCAAGGATTGATTAACAACAATATATTCGATCTTCACTTTGATAAAGATGGTAAATTGTGGGTGGCTACTATTGGTGGGATCAGTTCTTTCGACGGTAAGAAATTTGTCAATTTTACAATTGATCAAGGACTTATAAGCAATATTGTTTACCGAATTAAGTCTTCTTCAGATGGTAAATTGTGGTTTGGAACTTATGAAGGAGTTAGTTCTTATGATGGTAAAAAATTTAAAAATTATGGATTAGTAAATGGTTTGCCTAACGAAAGAGTTGAAGACTTAGAAATTGATCAGAACAATAATATTTGGCTAGGTACTTATGGGGGAGGAATTGGAAAATTATTTAAAGATACAATAATTGGAATTCAACTTCAAGATGGTGTAAATAGCAATATCGTAAAAAGTGTAATGGAGGATCGTGAGGGCAATTTTTGGATAGGCACACTCAATGGTATTTTTAAATATAATGGTGATCGGTTCTCAAATTATACTGTGGATGATGGTTTATCGAATAATAATATTTTAAGCATTTATACTGATCCATTAAATAATACTTGGTTTGGCACATTGGCTGGAGGAGTAAATATTTTTGATGGCAATGTCTTTCGAAAACTAACTACTGATAACGGATTGAAAAGTAATACTATTTGGTGTATTTATCAGGATAAAGATGGATATTACTGGATGGGAACTACTAACGGTCCTGCAAAATATAATTTATCGGGAGGTGAAATTATTTTGCCTTTTCCTGAAATGCAAAACCAAATTATTTACGCAATACTGCAAGATAAAAATAAAAAAATGTACTTCGGTACCGACAAGGGTATCTACTCTTATGATAAGGGGTTTTTTAGTCAAATAGGGCCGGCTGAAGGATTAAAAAATGATAAGGTAAGGGTTTTGTTTGAAGACATCCAAGGAAAAGTTTGGGTAGGCACTTTAAAAGGAGTTTATTATTTAGAAGGAAATAAAGCAATAAGTTTTGATGAAAACTATAAATTGCCAAAGGCTCCAATTACATCAATTGTTAATGACAATTCAGGTAATATTTTAATAAGCACCTACGACTTTGGTATCATTCGGTTTAATCCGAGGATAACTGCAAATCCAGTAACTATCTTAAATAAGAAAAATGGGTTGTTTAGTGATAGAATTTTGTTTAACTATATTGATAAACGTAACATGCTATGGCTCGGCACACCAGAAGGGTTGGACTGTATAAATTGGGATGAATATCTACATACCAATAGCATTAAAAATATTCATTACGATAAAAGTAACGGATATTTGGGAGTCGAAAGTAATGCAGCAAGTGAAGATTCATTAGGAAATATTTGGTTTGCAACAGTAAACGGAGCAATTCGATATAATCCAACATCTGAAAATTTAAGACCTACATTGCCTTTAGTTTCTTTAAGTAATATTCAGCTTTTTCTTGAAAATGTAAATTGGGCAAAAATTAGAATAAATATTGATCAGCATACTGGATTGCCTCTTAAATTGGTGCTGCCCTATAATAATAACCACCTAAGTTTTATTTGCAATGGTATTTATTTAACTACTCCCGATGAAGTTCAATATAGGTATATGCTTGAAGGCTTCGATGACTCATGGTCACCTTCAACAAAATTAAATATTTCTAGTTATTCAAATATTCCTCCAGGATCCTATGTTTTTAAAGTTCAAGTTACAGTAAATGGAAGAGATTGGAGTGTTCCTCTCACCTATAATTTTTCTATTCGTCCTCCTATCTGGAAAACTCCATTCTTTTATCTGATGTATATTGTAATTGGTGCTGGATCTATCTTGTTATCCTATAAAATGAGAACAAGAAATTTACGAAGAAGTGCTGATTTATTGAGAAAAAAGGTCGAAGCTCGAACTAAAGAATTAAGCGAAAAAAATCTCGAATTAGCGAAGCTTTCCTTAGTGGCATCTGAAACTGATAACGCTGTTATGATTTTTGATGAACACCTTCAACTCGAATGGGTAAACACCGGTTATACTAAACTTACAGGCTTTACTCTTGCTGAAGTTAAAAAAAGTAAAGGAACTCATCTAAGTAATTTAAGTACCAATCAATATGTGGTTGATCATTTGGATGAGTGTATTCGTGAAAAACAATCTTTTATTTATGAATCAGAAGTTGAAACTAAGGAAGGCGAAAAGCGATGGGCATCCTCAACATTAACTCCTATTATCAACGAAAAAGGTTTACTTAAAAATATTGTTGTAATCGATACTGATATTACTCTTCGTAAAAATATGGAAGAGCAAATTAAAGCTGCATTAGAAGAAAAGGGAGTGTTATTACGAGAAATCCATCATCGTGTAAAAAATAATCTTCAAATAATAATAAGTTTGTTTAATCTGCAAACCAGTTATGTACAAGATGAATCTGCCTATAAAGCTTTAAAGGAAGGTCAAGATAGGATTAAAAGTATGGCTTTAATTCATGAACGTTTTTATCAAACGGATGGACTATCTCAAATAGATTTTGATGACTATATTAAGCGTTTAGCAGATAACTTGCTTCAGTCATTTAAGGTAAATAGAGATGATGTGGTTTTGAAAATCAATGCAGAGAAGATATCTTTGGATATTGATACGGCGGTACCTTGTGGATTAATCATTAATGAAATTGTATCTAATTCATTAAAACATGCGTTTAAAGATGGTCGTAAAGGAGTAATAAATATCGACCTTACAAAAAGTTCTGAAAATGATTTCAAGCTGACTATTGGTGATGATGGAGTAGGGATGCCAGATGGTTTTACTATTGATAGTTCAGATTCCCTCGGGATACAACTAATACAAGCATTAACAGATCAGTTAGAAGGAACCATGAAAATGGAATACGGAACCGGAAAAGGAGTTCAATTTATTATAAATTTTAAACGAATTAATTAAGAAAAAATAAATCATGAGTAAAACACGAATTCTTGTAGTTGAAGATGAAAGTATCGTAGCGAAGGATATTCAAAATACCTTGATAAAACTTGGTTATGATGTTCCTGCAACCGCTTCATCTGCGGCCGCCGCTTATTTAAAACTAGAAGAAATTCAACCTGAATTGGTTTTTCTGGATATTAAATTAAAAGGTGAAGAAGACGGAATTCACATTGCTGAACACATAAAAGAAAAATATAATATCCCAGTAATTTTCCTTACTTCTTATGTGGATCAAGAAACCCTCGACCGTGCAAAAGTTACAGAGCCATATGGATATATTGTAAAACCATTTAATGAGTCAGATTTAAAGACAACCGTTGAAATGGCGCTCTTTAAATTTAGCCGAGATCGTGAAGTGCGTGATAGTGAACAGCGCCTTGCAAATGCTTTAGCAAAAGTGGAAGAGAGTATAATTATTACGGATACTGAAGGAAGAATTACTTATTTAAATGAACGCGCAGAAACGTTAGTAGGGTATGGCAACAGCTCTGCTATTGGTCTTGATTTATTTCAATTGCTTTCTTTTGAAAAAGAAGGTGGAGTTCAATTAAAGAAAGAGGTGCTGTTAGAATCAATGCGTAAAGATGAACCAATAATAATTGATGATTGTTTTTTGATTATTAAAAGAGATAATTCAAGTGTCGCATCTTCCTTTAATGCTTCGCCTGTTCATGATGAAAAAAATCAATATTTAGGAGCGGCATTAGTTTTAGGTGATAAGCAAGTTGCAGGTGTTGAACAACAAGAACAACCAGCACAAATGGCATTTTTGGATAATCAGGTTATTCAGAATTCGTTTTTTGTGAAGAAAGGTTCAATGTTGGTGAAGGTTTATTTGGATAATATTCAATGGATTCAAGCAATGGATAACTATGTTATTATTCAAACAAATGTTGACCAATTTGTGATTCATTCTACCATGAAAGATATCGAAAACAAATTACCAACTCATCGTTTTCTTCGAGTACATCGTTCGTATATTATTCCTATCGAAAAAATTAATGTGTTAGACGAGAATACGGTTTTGATTGGAGATAAAACAATTCCAATCGGAAAATCATACAA
>JANPGA010000266.1:0-11081 GCA_031423735.1 Bacteroidota bacterium
CTTACGTGCTGCAGGTGTTGATTATGATGTACGAGTTATAAACCCTTATTCATCATACGATGAGTTTGAATTTGAAGTACCTATTGGTACAAATGGAGATACCTATGATCGTTTTATGGTTCGTGATGAAGAGATGTGGCAAAGCTTAAGTATCATCCGCCAAGCAATTGCGAAATTGGATAGATTAGAAGATAAAACTTCAATCCATGCAGATGTTCCTGAGTTTTATTTGCCTCCCAAAGAAGATGTTTACAATACTATGGAAGGTCTAATTTGGCATTTCAAAATTGTAATGGGTGAAACAACGATTCCAAAAGGAGAAGTGTATCATTGTGTTGAAGGTGGAAATGGTGAATTAGGTTTTTACCTTGTTAGTGATGGAGGTAGAACCCCATATCGTTTACATTTCCGCCGACCATGTTTCATTTATTATCAAGCATATCAAGAGATGATTAAAGGTTCCATGTTAAGCGATGCGATATTAACGATGAGTTCAATGAATGTGATCGCTGGTGAACTAGATGCTTAAAGATTTTTAGTACTGTATAAATTGTAGTTTATGAATGAAGAAATAAAATTTAGCGATGATGCGCTCTCTTTAGTTAAGAGGTTGATGAGTCGTTATCCAGAAGGGAAACAGAAGTCTGCGATATTGCCAATTTTGCATGTTGCACAAGCGGAATTTGGTGGATGGTTAAGTGCCCCTACAATGGACTATGTTGCATCTATATTATCGGTTCAGCCAATTGAAGTTTATGAAGTTGCATCCTTTTATTCGATGTTTAATTTGAAGCCAGTTGGTAAATGTGTAATTGAAGTTTGTCGCACTGGCCCATGTTGGTTATCAGGCGCAGAAGATATCGTTCAATACATTGGAAAGAAATTAAATATTAAAGAAGGAGAAACAAGTGCGGATGGAATGTTCACTCTTAAAGCTGTGGAATGTTTAGCTTCTTGTGGTTCTGCTCCAATGATGCAAGTAGGAGAAAAGTATCATGAGTTTCTAACGCCTGCTAAAATTGATACGATACTAGAAGATTATCGTCAAACAACTACCGAGCCTATTTCGCATTGGGCTAAAAACGAAATTAAAGCTTAATTTAAATGTGATGAGTATTATAAAACCATTATTGATTAAAACTGAACCAGTGTTTAAATTATTTATTAAGTTTTCGGATGGCAACGAAGGTACTGTAGATCTTTCTGATTTAGTAGGCAAAGGTGTATTTAATGAATGGAATAATAGTGACTTATTTAACAAAGCATATATTGATGTAACAGGTGCAATAGCATGGAATGATGAATTAGATATTTGTTCAGATGCAGTATATGAGCGAATTATACATAATAAAAGGTTGAATTTAATTGAGCCTTTAAAATAGTATGTTTTAAATTATGGGAATTAAATTACTTACAAATAATATAAACGTTGCTGGTATTCAGAAACTGGATACTTATAAAAATAATGGCGGATATGATATGCTTAAAAAAGCATTGTCGATGACGCCAGATGCAATTGTTGAAGAAGTTAAAAAGTCAGGGTTACGTGGACGAGGCGGTGCTGGATTTCCTACAGGAATGAAATGGAGTTTCCTCGCCAAGCCAGAAGGCGTTCCTCGTTATTTAGTTTGTAACGCTGATGAATCAGAGCCTGGAACTTTCAAAGATCGCTATATGATGGAGCGTATTCCTCATATGCTTATTGAAGGTATGGCAATTGGAAGTTTTGCATTAGGTTGTAGAACATCTTACATTTATATCCGTGGTGAGTTAATGTATGTTTATCATATTTTACAAAAAGCAATTGACGAAGCTTACGCTGATGGACTTTTAGGAAAAAATATTTTAGGTAGTGGTTTCGATTTTGATTTACATGTTCATTGTGGCGGAGGAGCTTATATCTGTGGAGAAGAAACAGCTTTGATAGAATCATTAGAAGGCAAACGTGGAAATCCACGAATCAAACCGCCATTCCCAGCTATTCGCGGACTTTGGGATTGTCCGACTGTTGTAAATAATGTTGAAACATTAATGGCAGTTGTTCCAATCATTAAAATGGGTGGTGATGAATATGCTAAAGTTGGAATTGGAAAAAGTACCGGCACAAAATTAATTTCTGCTTGTGGACATATTAATAAGCCTGGCGTTTATGAAATTGAATTAGGTGTTCCTGTAGAAGAGTTTTTATATGCAGATGAATATTGTGGCGGAATAAGAAATGGAAAAAAACTAAAGGCAGTAGTTGCTGGAGGCTCTTCCGTTCCAATTTTACCTGCCGAGTTAATATTAAAATTGGCAAATGGCGAACCTCGCTTAATGTCATACGAATCACTTGGTGAAGGCGGTTTTGCAACTGGAACTATGTTAGGTTCGGGTGGATTTATTGCTATGGATGAAGATACAAGTATCGTTAAAAATCTTTGGACTTTTGCTCGATTTTATCATCACGAAAGTTGTGGTCAATGCAGCCCATGCCGTGAAGGAACAGGTTGGATGGAAAAAATTCTTCATAAAATCCTTGATGGACATGGCGATATTTCCGACATCGATTTATTATGGGATATTCAATCAAAAATAGAAGGTAAAACAATTTGTCCTTTAGGTGAAGCAGCAGCGTGGCCCGTTGCAAGTGCTATCCGTCACTTTAGAAGTGAATTCGAAGAATATGTTCGAAATCCTCAAAGTATTAAACAAGATCATCATTATTATCGGTTGAATAATATTTCACCGGAACTAGTATAAGAAAATTACACTATGCCGAAAGTTACCATCGACGGTCAGTCAATTGAAGTGCCAGAAGGAACAAGTATTCTTCAGGCGGCGCGTATGATAGGAGGGGATATAGTTCCTCCTGCAATGTGTTATTATTCCAAACTAAAAACTAGTGGTGGATATTGCCGTACTTGTATCGTTAAAGTTACTAAAGGTTCCGAAAAGGATCCTCGACCAATGCCGAAGCCCGTTGCTTCTTGTCGCACGAATGTGATGGATGGAATGGAAGTTCAAAATATTACAGCACCAGATTTAGTGGAGGCACGAAAAGGAGTTGTTGAATTTTTATTAATCAATCACCCTCTTGATTGCCCTATTTGTGATCAGGCAGGTGAGTGCCATTTACAAGACTTAAGTTACGAACATGGAATAGAAAAATCACGTTACGAATTTAAACGTCGCGAATTTGAAAAGATTGATATCGGAGAAAACATTAAATTGCACATGACACGTTGCATCCTTTGTTATCGTTGCGTAAAAGTGGCCGAGCAAGTTTGTGATAGTCGTGATCATGGTGTGATTGGAAGAGGTGATGTTGCAGAGATCAGTACTTATATTCAAAAGGCAGTAGATAAAGATTTTTCTGGAAATATGATTGATGTTTGTCCTGTTGGAGCTTTGACTGATCGTACTTTCAGATTTAAAAGTCGTGTATGGTTTACAAAACCAATGGATGCTCATCGTACTTGTACAATTTGTTCAGGAAATTCGGTGGTATGGGGGAGTGGTGATGATGTTTTAAGAGTAACTGCACGTAAAGATAAATATGGTGAAGTTGAAGAATGGATCTGTAATGAATGTCGTTTTGAAAAAAAGGAAACAAAAGATTGGACAATAGAAGGTCCTCGTCATATAGATCGTCAATCGGTAATTTCTCAAAATCATTATGAGACGAAAAAACAATTGAAGATTGATGTTTCTAATCAAAAACAACTTGGCGAAAAAGCACATAACAAATAGAATTCATCACTTGCTAATTATTAAAAAAGCAAGTAATTTAATATACAGAGATTAAAACATTATGGAATTTATACTCTTCAAATTAGTGTTAGTGATTGCAGTATTTACTGTTTCATTATTGGTTGCAATGTATTCAACTTATGGTGAGCGGAAAATTGCTGCATTCTTTCAGGATCGACTTGGTCCGAATAGAGCCGGTCCTTTTGGTTTATTGCAACCGCTTGCTGATGGTGTTAAAATGTTTATGAAGGAAGAAATTATTCCTACAAATGCTGATAAAGCACTTTTTATTTTAGGACCTTGTATCATGATGATGACAGCATGCATGACTGGTGTTGTAATTCCTTGGGGCAATAGTTTAATCATTAACGGACAAGAATACATGATGCAAATTACCGATATTAATATTGGTATTTTATATGTATTTGGTGTTATATCAATCGGAGTTTATGGAATCATGATTGGAGGTTGGGCTTCCAATAATAAATATTCATTGATGGGATCTATTCGTGGTTCTTCTCAAATGATTAGTTATGAATTAGCAATGGGGCTTTCAATTATTGCATTAATCATGACTACTGGAACTTTGAGTATTCGTGAGATGGTGCAGCAGCAACATGGTGCGCATTGGAATGTATTTTATCAGCCATTAGGTTTTCTATTATTTATCATTTGTGCTTTTGCAGAATGTAACCGAACACCATTTGATTTGCCTGAATGTGAAACAGAATTAGTGGGTGGATATCATACCGAATATAGTTCAATGAAGTTGGGATTTTATTTGTTTGCTGAATACATCAATATGTTTATTAGTTCAGCGATAATTGCATCACTCTATTTTGGAGGATATAATTTCCCTTTTGTTGAAAATTTAGGATTATCACATAATGCATTGAGTTTGCTAGGAACAGCAATCTTTTTTGGAAAAACGTTCTTCTTCATCTTTTTGTTCATGTGGGTACGTTGGACAATTCCACGTTTCCGTTACGATCAATTGATGCATTTAGGTTGGAGAATTATGATACCAATCGCATTATTTAATATCCTTCTTACTGCATTAGTTGTGTTGTGGAGAAGTGGACAGTTGGGTTGAAATAGATTATAGATTATGAATTATAGATTTTAATTAATAGTTTGAAGCAATTGCAAAAGAAGGAACTTATAATTGTTGGAGGTCCAAATGGTTCTGGAAAAACTACTTTTGCATTAACCTTCTTAAAAGAAAATAGAGGATATAAATTTCTTAATTCCGATGAAATTGCAAAAGAATTAACTGGTGAGGGAATTGAAGGTGGAAATATAAGTGCAGGAAAAGTATATTTCAAGCGACTTGCTGAATCAAAAGCTAAACACCAATCTATTCTACTTGAATCAACCATGTCAGGATTGTTCTTGAAAAAGTTGTTAAAGGACTTTAAGAAAGAGGGCTATTCAATTAAGTTAGTATTTATTGTTCTTAATAATCCGGAAGTGTGTATACAGAGAATAAAGCATCGTGTAATACATGGTGGTCATTATGTTACTGACGAAGATGTGCGTCGACGGTTTCTGAGAGGTAAATCTCACTTTTGGAAATCATATAGGAGTATTGCGGATCAATGGTTGTTATTTAATAATTCGGAGTCAGGATTTGAATTAGTTGCTGCTGGAGAAAAATCTAATTACATGATTGCTCATCAAACATTGTTTAATAATTTCATTCTAAACCTTGAAGGAAATGTATAAAATGAATTTCAATAAAATTAAAAATAAGGATCTGTTTCGCGAAGCATTTGAATTTGCTGCTATAGGAAATAGGGGTGTTCAAAAGGCAATTCTTGAAAGCAATCGATTGAGGGTTGCTACAGTATTTGCTGTGATGGATGCAATCTTTTATAGAATGCCTGATGGTACCATCACTACAAAAAGTCCTTACAAGAAAATTGTTCAGAAAAAGAAAATCTAATTTCTGATCCCTAAAAAATCAAATTCAATGCAGCTTACCAATAGATCTAAAGTAGTAGTAAATAAGGAAATGACGCTAAAGGAGCGTTTGTACTTACCTGCAATCGCAAGTGGTATGATGATTACTTTAAAGCATTTCTTTCGTAAATCGGTAACCATTAATTATCCAGAAGAAACTCGTCCGATGGCTCCTGTTTACCGTGGATGGCATGTTCTAAAACGTGATGAAAAGGGCCGTGAAAATTGTACTGCTTGTGGTTTATGCGCCGTGGCTTGTCCAGCCGAAGCAATCACAATGACCTCTGCTGAACGAAAATCAGGTGAAGAAAATTTATATCGTGAAGAAAATTATGCATCTATTTATGAGATAAATATGTTGCGTTGTATCTATTGTGGATTATGTGAAGAAGCTTGTCCAAAAGAAGCTATCTTCCTCACTGACAGGATAGTTCCATCAGATGTAAGTCGTGGAAGTTTCATTTATGGGAAGGATAAATTAGTTGAAGGTGTTGAATCTGATAAGAGAATTGATATAGGAAAAAGAACAAATGCTCATCGTAAAATATAATTAACTTTTTAGGTAACGTCGGATGTATTAATTTCGCCACCCGGTTAAGTCAAATAAAAACAATTGGAACCAAGCTTACCATTTTATGTCCTTGCTACTTTATCAGTGTTCAGCGCACTGATGGTAGTATTATCGCGCAAACCGGTTCATAGTGTATTGTATTTGATTTTTTGCTTTTTTACTATTGGGTGTCATTATTTAATATTAAATGCACAGTTTCTTTTTGCGGTACATATTATCGTTTATACAGGAGCAATTATGGTGCTCTTTCTTTTTTCACTCATGTTTATTAATATGAATAAGGAGTCAGAACCACATAAAAACACTTTGTTAAAAGTTGCTGCAGGAGTTTTAGCTGGATTATTGTTTCTTGTTTTCCTTGAAACTACTCAAGGAGCGGAAATTCTAGGAACAGCTTCATCAAATGAAAATTATAGTACTGTTGCCAATTTAGGTAAAGTACTTTATGGAAAATATTTATTGCCCTTCGAAATCATCTCTATCATGTTGTTAGCGGCAATGGTAGGAGCGGTTATGCTTGGTAAAAAAAGTGTTGATTAATAAAAAGACATAAGAATGAATAATATACTCCATGTCGTTCCACTTAGCTATTATGTAGCACTAGCTTCCATTTTATTTACCATCGGGGTGATGGGTGTATTGTTTCGTAGAAATGCAATTATCATTTTTATGTGTATTGAATTAATGTTGAATGCTGTTAATTTATTACTTACCGCGTTTTCAGCTCAACATGGAGATGCTAGTGGCCAAATAATGGTATTCTTTATTATGGCAGTAGCTGCTGCTGAAGTAGCTGTAGGGTTAGCAATACTAGTAATGATTTATAACAATATTCGAACAGTAGATATTAATGAGCTTAACAAACTCAAATGGTAATTAACATTGATTATTAATTGATTTTAAATAGTACACTAGTAGATTATAAATAAAAAGCATGATTCAATTAGCTTGGCTTATACCGCTCTTTCCGTTACTAGGATTTCTAGTGATAGGAATATTGAATAAGCGCCTACCTGTTAGTTTAAGTGGAGGAATAGCAAGTTTGTCAGTTTTTCTTTCTTTCGTAGTTACACTTGTAATTTTCAATGAATTAAGGCAAGAAGGAGCTGTTCCAGAGCGTGTTTTAATGTTTGATTGGATAGTGGCAGGGGATTTAAGTATTCCGTTTTCATTTCTGATTGATCGTTTATCAATTATAATGTTGTTGGTAATTACCGGTGTTGGTTTTTTAATTCATGTTTATTCTATTGGATACATGCATCATGATCAAGATCATCCTAGATTTTTCTCCTATTTAAATTTGTTTGTGTTTTTTATGTTGTTGCTTGTTTTAGGAGCTAATTATATAGTCATGTTTGCTGGCTGGGAAGGAGTAGGGCTTTGCTCTTATCTTTTAATAGGCTTTTGGTTTAAAAACAATGAATATAATAATGCAGCTAAAAAAGCATTTATTATGAACCGAATTGGAGACCTTGGGTTTCTTTTAGGAATCTTTTTAATTTATACTACTTTCGGAAGTGTTAGTTATCAAGAAGTATTTTATTCGGCAAAGAGTTTTCCTGATGGAAGTGGTGCTATAACTGCTATTACGTTATTGTTATTTGTTGGAGCAATGGGAAAATCTGCTCAAATACCACTTTATACTTGGTTACCTGATGCAATGGCAGGTCCAACACCTGTTTCAGCATTAATACATGCTGCTACCATGGTTACCGCTGGTATTTACATGGTGGTTCGTTCCAATATTTTATACACCTTAGCTCCTTTTAGTTCAGAGGTGGTTGCAATAGTTGGGTTAGCTACAGCTGTTTTTGCTGCTACCATCGGACTTAAACAAAATGACATTAAAAAAGTGTTGGCGTATTCAACGGTAAGTCAATTGGGATATATGTTTGTTGCACTTGGCGTTGGAGCATATGATACCGCCCTATTCCATGTAGTGATGCATGCATTTTTTAAAGCATTATTATTCCTTGGTGCAGGTTCTGTGATTCATGCAATGAGTGGTGAACAAGATATTAGATTTATGGGTGGATTGAAAAAGAAATTACCCATTACTCATATAACTTTCTTAATAGGAACACTTGCTATTGCAGGTGTGTTTCCTTTCGCTGGTTTTTTCTCGAAAGATGAGATTTTATCGAAGGTATATGCATTTTCTCCAATGATGTTTATAGTGTTGATGTTAACTTCCGCTTTAACTACTATTTATATGTTTAGATTATATTGGCTAACATTTTATGGTGAGTTTAGAGGTACGGATCAACAACGTGCCCATTTACATGAGTCTCCTTCAAGCATGACCGTTCCCTTAATGGTGCTTGCAATTCTATCAACCATTGGTGGATTTATTGGTATGCCTGAAGTTTTCCACGCTCCTCATTTATTTAGTGAATTCTTAAATAGTTTAATCTTCCATCATCCTGCTATTCATATGCCTGAGGAAACTGAACTTATGATAATTGGTGGTTCTTTAACAATGGTTTTGTTATTGATATTTATTACTTACAATTATTATGTTAAAAAGGCGGTAAGACCAGAAACTAATGAATCTCAATTAGGAGTTTTTCAAAGAGTTTTATCAAACAAGTATTATGTAGATGAAATTTATTCAATGTTCATTACGAAACCTATTGATGCAATCTCAGCAATTAGTTACAAACAAATAGAAATTGGAATTATTGATCGTACAGTAAATGGTTGCGGTTATATTATTAAAGGTACAAGTTCATTATTGAGATATGTACAAACCGGTAGTATCGGAACTTATGTTTTCGGTATGGTAATCGGAATTATTTTATTAGTTGCTTTAACAATGATTCACTAACTCGGTATGCTGACTCTAATTCTGCTCTTCATTCCTCTTATTGCATCTTTGCTATGCTTTTTTGTTAGTAGTAATAAGGTAAAGTATTTTGCATTAGTTGCAAGTCTATTGCAATTTGCTGCAACTGTATATGCATTCACATTATTTAAAACTGATATTGCTAACCAGTTCGGAGTTAATTATTGGTGGGTACAATCATTGGGTATTGCTTTTAAGGTTGGCATCGATGGGATAAGTATTTTATTAATTGCTCTTACAAGTTTTCTTGTACCACTTATTATTTTATCGTCCTTCAGAAACCAAAATGAAAATCCTAAAGCATTTTACGGTTTAATTCTATTCATGCAATTCGCACTTGTTGGTGTGTTTGCTGCCATGGATGGATTTTTATTTTATGTTTTCTGGGAGTTAGCATTAATTCCAATTTACTTTATCTGTTTAATGTGGGGTGGTCAAGATAAAATTCGAATTACACTTAAGTTTTTTATCTATACTCTTTCTGGAAGTTTATTGATGCTTGTTGGTTTAATATATTTATATCTTCAAACACCTGGTGTTCATACTTTCGATATTGAAGCTTTCTACAATTTATCCTTATCGCCAGATGCACAAGGCTGGATATTTTGGGCTTTCTTTATTGCTTTTGCTATAAAAATTCCAATTTTTCCTTTCCATACTTGGCAACCCGATACCTACACAGACGCACCTACTCAAGGTACCATGTTGTTATCCGGGATTATGTTAAAAATGGGAATTTATGGAATGATCCGTTGGATGTTACCTATTGTTCCAATTGGAATAAGTGAATGGGGGCATTTTGCAATGGTTTTATGTGTGATCAGTATTATTTATTCTTCATTGATGGCATTTGTTCAAAAGGATTTTAAACGACTAATAGCTTATTCTTCTATTGCACACGTTGGATTAATTGCTGCTGGTGTATTATCACTTAATTTGCAAGGATTGCAAGGCAGTATGATTCAAATGTTATCTCATGGAGTAAATGTTGTGGGTATGTTTTATATCGTTGACATAATTCAGCGAAGAATGAAAACTCGAAATCTTTCTGAATTAGGAGGCCTAGCAAACAATTCTCCGCTTTTTACTATTCTCTTTATGATCATCTTATTGGGTTCGATTGCACTTCCTCTAACAAATGGTTTTGTGGGCGAATTCTTATTACTTGTTGGGACCTATCAATACAATGCAATTATTGCTTGCTTTGCAGGATTAACCGTAATACTAGGTGCTGTTTATATGTTAAGAGCATATCAAGCAATTATGCTTGGTGAACCAAATGCGAAGTACACTGAATTTACTGGCCTTAATAAAATTGATAAAATTATTTTGATTTCCATCTGTACTGTAATTATTGTTACAGGAATTTACCCAAAACCAATTCTTTTGGTTGCTCAGCCTGCGCTGGAAGAAATATTAGTTCACATTAAAGACATCTACTAAATCATGAACGCGTTAATAGTTTTAGCTTGTTTAGGAATTACCGCAATGATGTCGGAGGTGTTAGGCTTTAAAAAGCTTTTACTTGCAATTGTAGCCCTAGGTTTAATTGCTGTAATCGGATTATTGGTTAATGATTGGGGTACCGCAATGCGTTATTATTCCGACATGGTTTATTTTGATAACTATGCAATTGCTTTTTCAACATTGGTAGCTGTCTTAACATTGTTATGGCTAATAATGTCGAAAGAATATTTTGTTTCCAATTCTAGTAAAGCTGAACACGCTGCACTTATTCTCTTTTGTCTTACAGGTGCTTTTGTTATGATAAGCTATGCAGATTTATCAATGCTTTTTATTGGTATTGAAATCCTTTCTATAAGTTTATATGTTCTTGCAGCAAGCAATAAGCATGATTTAAGATCCAATGAAGCAGGATTAAAATATTTTTTAATGGGAGCGTTCGCAACAGGATTTCTTCTCTTTGGAATTACATTAATTTATGGAGCTTCCGGAAGTTTTAATCTTCAA
>JANPGA010000267.1:0-2270 GCA_031423735.1 Bacteroidota bacterium
GAATTTTTAAATCCCCATATTAACAGCCATCACTCCCGAAGCTTCTTTCAACACAGGATTAAATCGCACCTCCGCAAATGCGTAGCAGCGTTTAATCCTTATATGTTAGGCGTTCGTGCTTTTGCACTAATTAATTCTAATTAAATGATGTTTCAAATTTTGAGGGATGTCATTGATACCATAAACTTTTAACTCATGACAATTATCAATGCTTCCTGTTGTTTTAGTTAATGTTTCAGAAACAAATTCTTTGTCCAATTTATACATTGCTCCAGTTGCTGGATCAATTATTAAGAATCCAAGAACTCCACCAAATAAAAGATTTCCCCAATACCATCCATTTACTTTACATTCAACAGGAATTACTTTTAAGTCATAACCGCTTAGTTCGAATTTTATTTTATATGATTCCTTCCTAAAAAATCCAGCACTTGACTTTAATTTAACAGTAGCAGGTGTAGTGCCGACATAAACTTGGGCGCCACGTCTATTAGAAATAGTAATAGTTGCACCAGCTGGGTTACTTGTAACTCTTAATGGCCAGTTAGATTCGCTTACAATAGAAGCACAAGACGAGAACAATAGAATTGTTACGGCAATATTAATAAGTAAACTTTTTTTCATGTTTGTAATTTTATTGAGTTTACTTAAGCTAATCAGTTTTCAGTATCCCCGTTTATGTATTAATAAATAGCTTTCAAATATAAAATTTTTAAAGCATGGCTCCTAATGGTTCGCAGCTACAAGAAGTTGGCGATTTCGGAGCACTAAACTTTCTGCCAGCACTGAACTTGATACGAAGCACAAATATTTATTTAAACACTGAACCGCCAATTTCTAGTAGGTCCAGTTATGCGAATACCCGACCCTTAGTAGGAATTTGCCTCTTTCAATTGCGTTGATACTTTATTTTTTAAGGATAAATTTCTTAATCCCAATAAATTCCTCTGTTTGAATTTGCACAACATAAATTCCCTCATTAAAATCTTCCGTGTTTACTTCTATCTTTTGCGTTTCTCTTGAAATGGTTTTATAAATTACTTTTCCGGTAATGTCAGCGATAGTTACTTCAGCTTTTTTGTTGTTTTTCCCTAAAACGATGGTGAGATGGTTGGTTGCGGGATTGGGAAAAAGATTTATAGATGAAGCAAAAGAATTATAAATTAATCCTGTTGCAACTGCTTGTCCGGTAATGATGGATTGGTTGGGAATGGAATTGTAAGCATAATCCTTTACTGTGAAACTCCATCCTCCAGCTACAACACTTAACTGCACCCATCCATAATATATATTTCCGGAAGTAACTAATTTTAGTCCAACGAAACCATTAGCTGCTAAATTTGAAGGTGCATGCCATGGTCCTGAAGCGTAACCAAACCAGGTCCAGCCAAATACAGAATCATTAACACACGAAAAAGTGAAACTTATCAGCAATTGATTGGATATGTTATTCCAGGTTAATGTGGAAGAATCAATTTGTGAGTTAAGCCACAACTTTGTCACTTTGGAGGAAGAGTCATTTACAACCTGATTGCTGCCGGACGGGGTAACACTGATGAATCTATTATTCAGTGTTCCTCCACAATTAGTTCCTCCCAATACTGTTGCTGAAGTATAGTTTATTACAAAATCGGTTGTGCCGTCATTGTTCAGGTCAAGATTGAAAGTGCCTGTTGATGTTGAATCAGGAATTACATCCGTGTAAACAATTTGTGCATTTATACTTGCTGAAAACATAATTGCTGGAACAATGAAAGCAGAAAGTAATTTAGGTAGTTGCTTTTTCATTTTGATAATTTTTTTAAAGTTTAAATTGAATTTATTTTTGTTTTAGAACTGTTTGTCTAATGCGACAAAGTTAAAAATTAGCACTACCGCCCGCGGGTTTAGCATAATATTTAATTTACGAAATTAGCCAAGAGTGGGAAACTGAAAAGAATTAAAAATTAAAAATTAGGAATTATCACGAAGGAACATTGTTTGACGAATTGATATTCCTTAAAAGTGGGTAATTCTAATGAATATTTGCCTGAAGCCAATTACAATTACTTATATCCGCTTGCTTCCAACTAGCTCAATTTTTTTCACGAAATTTGCTGCGGGGTGGGATTCGTAGAATCCCCCTGTAAATTAAAATCTGTTTTCACATTTCCTCGCTAGTCATTTACAATTACTTTTATCCTATTGCTCTAAATCAGGTCAACTTTTTTTACCAAACTTTTGTTGGACAGTAAACTGAAAAAAATTAAGTACCAACAGGAAGTTATCCC
>JANPGA010000268.1:0-6112 GCA_031423735.1 Bacteroidota bacterium
GTTAAAAATCGCGTAGTACTTTCTGGGCAATTTGATGCTAATGATGCAACACTTGATACCGCACTTACCAATACTTTAAAAGATCTTAATGCTGGTCTTGCACAATTTTTTGCAAATGCGGTAAACACAACTAATACTGGAATTGACATTGTAATGGATTACAAAAAAGTTACGGAGAATCATTCGTATCATGCCATGTTAGCTGGTAACATTCAACACATGACCATTGATCAAGTGAATGTACCTGAGAAATTAAATGATACTCCAGATCATCAAAATACTTTTTTAAGTGATCGTGAGAAAAATTTTATTCTTGCTTCTGCGCCATCAACAAAATTTGCTTTAACACTTGAGTATGGAATTAAAAAACTAACAATTGGAACTCGTCTTACTTATTTTGGTGAAGTAATATTATTGGGTTATGGTGATGATGGACTAGGTATTAAGCCGCAAGTTCCTACAGATGCTGATCCAAATGTAAGAGTGCCTGATGAATATGTTTATGGAGGGAAATTGGTTACTGATTTATACCTAAACTATAAGATACATAAATCATTAAATTTATGTATAGGTGCTGATAATTTATTTGGTGTTCATCCTGATTTTGGAGCTGTACAAAGTGCAAAAGGATGGGCATTTAATAATGAGCCTGCTGGTCCTTGGGATGCAGTACAAATGGGCAGTAACGGACTTCACTTATATGCAAGAATAGGATTTACATTCTAACCCTGAAGTAGTGTGCAAATGCAAACCCTGAAGTAGTGTGCAAATGCACTCACTTCAGGGTTTTGTTGCATAAGTAATGATCGACAATCCAATCCTTTTCATAAATATTTTATCAATCAATTTGGCAAGCGGAACCATCTTATCATATAAATACATCTCACCATGTCGGATTTGTTTAGAACGAAACAATGTACCACTGATCCACCAAGCAGGAATTCCTAAAGCATTAAACCCTTTTGTTTGAGATACTTTAAAGCCAGCATCTTTAATTACCTTTTCAAGACCGCTTTTCGTATAGCGTTTATAATGGTGTAAACTTTTATCAATTTTATTATAAAGTGCTGGATGCGCAGGAACTAGGATTACCAAATTACCATTGGATTTTAATAAACTATAAAGATTTTTTAGTGCTAGTTTATCATTCTCAATATGTTCAACAACATTTAAAGCAAATGCGGAATCGAAAGTACCGATAAGATCCGCATATTTTGAAGAAAAGTCTTCGGCAACTAAATCAACATTTCTAACAGGATATTTTTTAATATGATCTGGGAAACGTTTCTCTAAAACATTACAGTAGCTTTTACGAATATCACTTAATGAGATAGAAGCACCTTTTTCAATAAAAAATTCGGATAAATTTCCAATTCCACTTCCAATTTCTAAAATATCATTGTTCATCCATGCCGATACTTGCTCATACATCCATTTATTAAAATGAATAGCATTCCGAATAGCTTCAAGAGTTAAAAGACCTTCAGGGTCTTCTTCCTTAAACTTAAAAACTGACATTATAGCTTAAGAAAGAACAACTTATGAGAACAAATTATAACGTAGAATGCAATAAATAGCTCTAAAACCATCTTGCCAGTTAATTTTTTTACCTTCTTCGTAAGTTCGTCCGTAATAAGAAATCCCTACTTCATAAATTCGAATATTTTTAATCTTAGCAACTTTCGCAGTTACCTCAGGCTCAAAACCAAAACGTTTTTCTTTTAAAGTCATGTTTTGAATAATATCTCTTCTAAAAAGCTTGTAGCAGGTTTCCATATCTGTAAGGTTAAGATTTGAAAGCATATTAGAAAGTGCGGTAAGAAACTTATTTCCTAGCGTGTGCCAAAAGAAAAGTATACGATGAGGGTTTCCTCCAATAAATCGTGAACCAAAAACAACATCCGCAAAACCATTTAAAATGGGTTTAATTAAGTCGTTATATTCTTCTGGATCATATTCAAGATCAGCATCTTGTACGATTACATAATCACCCGTTGCTAACTCTATACCTTTATGTAATGCAGCTCCTTTTCCCATATTGTATGGTTGAGAAAATAGTCGAATATTCATTTCACTATTTGCTTGAATATATTTTTCGACTGCCTCTACGGTATTATCATTAGAGAAATCATTGACAATAATTATTTCTTTTTCGATATCATTTGTAAGGCGAACTGCCTTTACTTTATCGAGAATCATGTGAATCGTTCGGCCTTCATTATAGGCTGGAATTACGATTGATATTGTTTTGAAAACCATTTAGCGAAGATAGTAATAGGTTAGATAATCAAGTGGTTTGGTTTTTTAAAGTGGTTTTGCAATAAAATTAATTCCAAAAAAGAAATATTTTTTTGCTAAGCTATTTTTCTTCCATAACGATTGTTCCCGTTCTAAAACCTTGTTATACCCCCATTTTTTATAAAAAGTTGCAGGGAAAGCACGAACATAATTAACGCTTGGCATATCGATAGACAAACCTTCTTTTTCCATCTCTTTATTCCATGTATTTAAAGAGCGGATATTTTCATTGCCAAGTAGGATATTTTTCTTTAATCGTTCATCATAAAAAGTAATGATTCGTTTATTCCCACGTTGGAGATAAAGTTTAAAAGATTGAATCACATTGCTTCCATTTTCTTCGATGACTACCATTTCACCTGTATCCTTTAGATGGGAACGCAATATGCGTAGTGCTTGATCAAGGGGTTCTAAATGATGAAGTGTATCTTGAACGATGATATAATCAAAACGAGCTCTTTTAATGGTTGGATCGAAGAGATCTTCATAGTCGAAGGTAAATCCAGAAACATCCCCAAATTGACTCCAGTATTTTACACGTTGAGGAAGTTCTTTATAATAGAATTCGAGCGTTGTTCCATGAATTTTAAAACCATTTAAAGCTAAGAATAAAGCCGTAGTGCCATATCCACATCCAACATCCCAAATTTGAGCCCCTGGGCGGTTTATAGCATTTGCAATATATTCTAATCGTTGACAAAAATAGGCTTTACGAAACTCGAAGATATTGGGATCAGTATGGAATTTATAATAACTCCAAAGAGATTCTTGAGACTCAAGTTCTTTAAGAAACAAATTGAAGAATTTTTCGACTGAAATGCTTGTTGCCATGAAGGCGCGAAGGTAAGTTTTATTCAGGAAAGAGGATCTAGTTTTTTAAAAACCACCATCGAATATTAATTTAAAAAACTAAGTTTGCAACAATAATTTAAAATTTAAAATCTCTAACCAATAATGAAATCAGTTATAAAACAGTCACTTTGTGCTTCAATAATATTTTTAATTTGTTCTTGTTCAGGAAGTAAAACGCCGGATGTATTACTTAGCTATGATGAGGTAGCTGGATTTATGCAGCATCCAACTTTAGTGACTAACCAATCACACAGTGGTAAAACAAGTGTTTGTGTAAGCCCTGAACAGATTTATGGAATTTGTTTCAAAAAGCAGTTGAATGCAATTTCTAATTTTTCACCTAACAAAGTTATTATATCTGTATGGGTATATACAGAAAATAATCAGTCGGAAGGGAATTTAGTTGTAGCGTTAGATGATGCTTCTGATAAAAATGTTTATTGGAATGCGTTGTATTCGAAATCAGCAAATATTGAACCTGGAAAATGGACTAAGATTAGTTCTACCATGGATATTAAAAAGGTGAACAATCCTTCAAATAAGATTGTTATTTATGCTTTAAATAATGGGAAAAGTAAAATTTGGTTCGACGATGTTACTGTTGATTTTGAATAAGATTTATTTTACTTTGTAAATTAAAATTGATCCATGTTTTCCGAATAATGAAGTTACCGCATTTTGTAAAACAGGTCGATTTATTTGAGTAGAATCATTCGTAATCACATAGGATGGGTGATGTGATAAAACATCCGTAAGGTCATTGTCTGATATTTCATGAGGAACACTCCATCCTTTTAAATTTAAAAAGTAAAGCGATATATTAGGACTGTAATCACAAATGGAAAGAACTTTTTCATGACGATTTATTCCTAGTGATTGTATGTAGGGTTCAACATCGAAATAATCCTTGTATTGACTCCAGGCATTTAGCCAACAGTCTTCTTGATTTCTAAATTGTTGATGTTCACGATTAAACTGTAATGATAAAACTAATAGAACAACAGTAGCTGAAACCAAAACTTTTCCAATAACAGTATTTGAATAATTTCTTTGTAAACATTCAGTTATTGTTAACATTTGAAAAAATACTGCTGGTAATAATGTTAAAATATAATAATCATGATTCATAAATTGGATCATCATAATATAGAAAAAGCCAAGTGCCCCTAGCCATAAGCCTAAGGTTATTAAAGCTAGTATTCTGTTAAGTTTTTTGGCAAAGAAAATCATGCCTAACAAACTAATGCATATTAACCAAAGCAACGGTTTGTAAAAATAGAAGTCGACCCAAATTTCTTTAATTCTTGTTAAGGTATTTACTATTTCTTCCCATGAATGTGGTCGCATAGTTTGCATTAAAAACACACCAGCATTGTATGTTTCATTTAACCAAGCTGCATAGCGATACCAACTTAAAGTAATTCCACCTCCTAAAACTAAAAGAGCACACATAGCAATATGCTTATTAAACACTTTACTATCTTTTGAAAGTATTTTGAAATAGTCTGCTACTAAAAGAGTGATCATTACTATTACGCTAATTAATGAGGTGATTTTCATTAAACAACCTAACGTTATTAAAATAAAAACCAAAAATTTATTTTTCCAACTTTGCTCTTTCGAATCTTTAAGAAAAAAATACCAAGCAATTAAAATACAGCCTAAGCTCGCAGCATCTGGAATAAAGCTAGGTAGGTAATAAATTAAAATTGGTGAAGAAGTTAATACAAGTGGAGGAATAAATGCAAGTAAGGAATTATTTAAAAATTTAAGTGATATTTTAAAAGAGGCAACTATACCTGCAGTAACCAGTAGAAACATCAGCAAACGATACCAAATTTCATTAAACCCAAATATTTTATAACAGATAGCTGCCGAATAATTCATTAACGGAAATTCAAGTCCAGTAATACCATCAGTATCTTTTGTCATATTCGTACGTGGCAGAAAAAAGTTCATACTTTCTTGAGCATAATTGCGAGCTACAGAAGCACGATCACACATAGCCCACATGTGAACAGATTGTGGACGTTTTAAAAATTTTCCTGGAACAATGTTTATGGTGTAAACTATTGCTAGAATAAAAAGGAAGGTTAAGAGCTTATTTTTTTTAATGAATTCGTTTAATTTTTCCATAATGAATTGTAACGTTAAAGATTTTTTAAAAAAAGACATGATCAAAATTTACAAATTAAAAGTAATTTAACTCGCAAATTATTTTATTGATTTTTTTCCTTAAAGTATAAATAACATTTAATGAATAACATAGAGGGAGTCTTGATTATAATTTGCAAATGTAAGCCAAGAAACTCTAGATTGGTTGTTTAAATTATTCCAATATGGTGTAAATTCAAGAGGTGAGTTAGCAGTATAGCCATTTATACACTTTAAATCGAGGACTTGGCACGCTAACATTGCATCTATTTGATACTCTATCGGGTCCCCAACTAAATTTGCTGGTTCATACGAAATAATTTTCCCTTTTGGAATATTTGCCATTTTATTAATTAGTAAATCTACTCGATCTTGAGCCTTAACTATTGAAGTATGATAAGTAAAATCACTTTTAACAAAATTATCTGCAACTAAAAGCGGTAATATAATGCAAAACACAAGTATTGGAGGAGCACTAAATTTGTTTATTATTATTTTAAAAACGAAGGCTACAGCGATTGAGAAAAACAGAAGTTCAATATTAATTATTCTAGTCATTGAACGCATCGAATTAAATCCTGGTAATACATTTAATAACCAGTAAACCGATATTTTTTCAAAGCGTATAAAGCAAATAAATGTAATTATTGCTGAAATACTTAAAAGCAAAATGGATTGATTGGTTTTATTTTTATAATATATGGTTTTAAAATCCCATGGCTTTATAACTAGTATCATTACAAATAAACATGTTAAAGAGATGCCACCAGTAAAAAGTTGATGATCCCAAAATGCCTGTAAGTTTAAT
>JANPGA010000269.1:0-1969 GCA_031423735.1 Bacteroidota bacterium
TCCACCTCTAGGATTTATAAAATCGACATAACGTGGATTTGAAAACATGCCTGTACATCGATCAAAATTTAATAACCTTAATCTATGAGTTTGAACCGTACCGTTCATAAATCCTCTATAAAAACCAAATTTGGTACCATCAGGTGAAAATTGAACTGTTCCATAAAAATCATTATTTGAAGGTAATCCTGAACTTTGAGAAGGTATATTAAGTATTCCATTGGGGGTTAATAGTAGTTTGTAAATTGTACCATTCACCCACGACATTACAACGATCCACCAATCGCGACCATTGGCATGTTTACATGCTCCAATGGATGGACATAATGTGCCTTGGAAAGCGATTGCATTTTTTTGTGTGACCGCCCCCAATCCACCATTTAAGTTTAAATCAACAATGCTATAATATAATTCAGATGATTTTACAGGATCGGCATCAGTGGATGTTTGATGAAATAGAATAAATTTTGTACTATCACCTGGCCAAGGAAGAAAAACTGAAGTATTAGTTATAGGCATGCCATCAGTTGGATTACACCAACTATTCCTAAACATTCCTGGATTTAGGCTATCTCCATTTTGCATCATATTGCCTGTTTTGTCGGCTATATAACATCCATTGGTGTACATTAATAAATTACCTTGCTCATCTGATATGTTTCCTTGAGAGCCCCCAAATGCCATTGGAAAGGAATCAGGGGTAACTACTAAACTATTAGATCCAAATCCTAAAACCGCCTTTGTTGATATTACATTCGTATCTATCCCAGTTGTATAACCAACCAAGAAATTGTGATTTAAACCTTGGCTGTAAACTTTACTAGCATGTATATTAATAATTACTAAAATGATAATAACTAGCTTTCTCATTGCTTAATGATTAATAATTAATTTTTGAGAAGAGGATATTCCTTTACCCGAAACTAATTGTATTACATACATTCCGTCTGCAAAATTAGCAGTAGTAATTTTTTGAGAACGCAAACTAGTATCATAACTTTTTTGCCACAATAGTTTGCCTGATAATTCCTGAACTTGAATTGATGAAATTGTTTCATCGGTTTTTATCATGGTTACTTGTACTTGATTGTTTGTATACAATTATATTTTTTCTTCCTTTAATAATTCAAATTAAATTGAAACAGGATTACAGGATTTTAAAAATTTATAAGATTAATTGTGCATTAAATTATATTTTTATTTCCAATGTTGAATTAAATTGGAATTGTATTAAAATACTTAAAAAAGATTAACTAAGAAGAACAAGACTTCATAGCTGGCAGGATTTTATACAAAGTTTTAGTTTTTTATTTGGTAAGTTTAATTCGTGATTTTTAATTTATTTCAACACTACCAGCCGCTTACTAACTTTTGTACCTTCCGATTCGATGGTTACGAAGTATACTCCATCGTTTAGCCAATATAAACTCAAATCTTGTAGGGTACTCCATTGGGGTAAATTTGTTTTATATACTTGTTTTCCCATCATATCGGTTACGACTAAGTTTCCGTTTTTGTTTTGTGGTAGTAAATAACTTACTCTAAAGTTGCCATCGTGTGTTGGGTTGGGTTGGAGGCTAACGTTTTTTACTTGGTTAAGTTCATAAATGCCTACATGCGCTAACGTATCGCATACACTACCAATTACAGGGCCTAGGTAGTAATTTGGATGATAAACATTATCTCTTGCTACATAACAAGGTAATCTTAAACCATGTAATTGCACATCACAACTTACTCCATCGCTATCAGGTTGATTTATATAATGAAAATCAACTGCTGTACCACCAGAACTTATATATATTTTACCATTTGGAGCAAGATATTTATACCAAAAATCTGGACAAGTAAAATTATACGGAAAACAATAATTATCCTTCACTGCAACTGTATCTAAACTTGCTGCTAAATTAGTTGTATCTGTATTTACTTGGCATAAGGTTCTAAAAGTACCATAATAAATATATTT
>JANPGA010000270.1:0-7606 GCA_031423735.1 Bacteroidota bacterium
GAATGAGGAATGAGGAATGAGGAATTTCCGGTACGCAAGTTATATATTTATTAATTCATAATATTATTAGCACATTAGCACCCATGAAGTGAAAAACTTCAGGGCAACCATTAGCACACTAGCACATTAGCATATTGGCACACTAGCACATTAGCATCTTCAAATCAAAAAATGTTCTTCCTTCTCTCCAAAATTCTCGATTTCTTCGTCACTCCATTATTTTGGATATTACTTTGTTTTGTAATCGGTTTGCTTCTTAAAAATGCTAAACTTAAGAAGCGATATTTAAGATTAGCACTAGGATTTCTTTTGTTTTTTACGAATCCTTGGATTGCAAATCAAATGTTACATTTATGGGAAGTTCCTGCTTATAATGCGAAAACTATTGCTAATCCTTTCGATGTTGGAATAGTAATGGGTGGAAGTATGCGTTATTATGATCAGGATGCAGGACGAGTTGTATATAGCAGTAGTGTCGACCGTTTGTTGCAGGCTTTGGAGCTTTATCATGACGGACATATCCGAAAAATACTTTTAACAGGTGGTTCAGGATTTGTTAATTTTCAAGAATGGAAAGAGTCTGGACTTATTTCAAAAGTTTTATTGAAGAGTGGAGTTAAGCCAGAGGATATTATTCTGGAAAATAATTCTCGTAATACTTATGAAAATGCAATCATGACAATTCCGATTTTAAAAGCTGGAAATTATGGTTCAAATTATTTATTAATAACTTCTGCTACTCATATGAGAAGATCACTTGCATGTTTTCAAAAAGCAGGAATAAATCCGGCTGTATTCCCTGTGGATGTTCGCTCTGGAGTTCGAATGTACACCATTGATAAAATTATTCAACCTGATGGAGAAAACCTCGCTACTTGGGATAGCCTCATCCACGAATGGATTGGTATGTTGATGTATAAAGTGATGGGCTACATTTAGTTAATGTGCCAATGAAAATCAATGTGCCAATATGCCAATGAAAAAAAATACGTAAGTATATTTTTTTCTACTGATAAGTCTGGGGGGGCATTGGCACATTAGCATATTAGCACACTGGCACATTAATTAGTGAATTCCTTTCGATGCTAACCATCTCTCCGCATCTAATGCAGCCATACAACCAGAGCCTGCAGCAGTTACTGCTTGACGATAAATATGATCTTGAACATCACCGGCTGCAAAAACGCCTTCTATTGAAGTGTAAGTGCTTCCTGGCTTTGCAATGATGTATCCATTTTCATCCAGCTTTAGCTGACCATCAAAAAATTTAGTGTTGGGCTCATGTCCGATGGCAACAAAAAATCCAGTTACATCAAGTACTTTTTCTTCTTTCGTTAAACGATTTAAAACTTTAACACCATCAACAGTTTTTTCTCCTAAAATTTCTACAGTTTCATGATTGTAAAGAATTTCAATATTTGCAGTGTTTTCTACTCGATGAATCATTGCTTTAGAAGCACGCATTTCATCTCTTCGAACAAGCAAATACACTTTCTTGCAAAGTTTAGCGAGGTATGAAGCCTCTTCTGCAGCAGTATCACCACCACCAACAATCGCAACATCTTGTCCGCGGAAGAAAAAACCATCACAAACAGCACAAGCACTAACTCCAAAACCATTCAATCTTTTTTCAGAATCGATACCTAACCATTTAGCACTTGCACCAGTTGCAATAATTACCGCATCGGCTTCTATGGTGTGATTTTCATCAATAATTACTTTCTTAGGAGAAGAATTAAAATCTACGGAAGTAGCATATCCAAAACGAATATCAGTACCAAAACGCTTCGCTTGCTTCTCAAAATCCAACATCATTTCCGGACCTTGAATTCCTTCTGGGTAGCCAGGATAATTTTCAACTTCAGTAGTTATAGTTAACTGACCACCAGGTTGTAAACCTTGATAGAGTAGGGGCTTTAAATCAGCACGAGCAGCATAAATGGCAGCAGTATAACCCGCAGGACCAGATCCAATAATTAAAAGTTTAACGCGTTCAGTAGTCATAGAGTAGATCGATAATTTCGAACCACAAAAGTACGATCAGAATCAAGAATTAAGAAGGATTGCCAAAAAACTTTCGTAGTCAATTAATTATTCATTCCCCTATCTAAAGGGATGTAATTCTTAATTCTTAATTTTTAATTCTTAATTTTTTAGTAGTTCTTGAATAATCGCTTCCATCGAAATGCCTTCTGCTTCCGCTTTAAAATTCTTTACAATACGGTGACGAAGAATAGCTGGAGCTATCGCTTTTACATCTTCAATATCAGGCGAATATTTGCCATTTAAAACAGCATTACATTTTGCGCCAATTACAAGGTATTGAGATGCACGAGGACCTGCTCCCCAGCTAATGTACTCTTTAGTGATTGCAGCAGCTTCAGGAGTGCCAGGACGCGTTTTAGAAGCAAGCTTTACAGCATAATTCAAAACATTATCAGGAACAGGAATTCGACGAACTAATTTTTGAAACTCAATAATTTGTTCACCACTTACAATCGTATTTAACTGTGGATTATAATTACTCGTAGTATTTTTTACAACTTGAACTTCTTCTTCAAACGAAGGATAATCTAACTGAACATTAAACATGAAACGATCTAACTGTGCTTCAGGTAATGCATACGTTCCTTCTTGTTCAATTGGGTTTTGAGTTGCAAGTACGAAAAATGGATTGGGCAGGATATAACGATTTCCAGCAGCAGTTACCGCACGCTCTTGCATCGCTTCAAGCAAAGCACTCTGAGTTTTTGGAGGGGTACGGTTGATCTCATCCGCAAGGATAATGTTCGCAAAAAGAGGTCCTTTAATAAATTTAAAATGACGGTTTTCATCCAAAATTTCAGTTCCAATAATATCACTCGGCATTAAATCTGGAGTAAACTGAATTCGGTTGTAACTCAATCCAAGAACACTTGCAATGGTATTTACAAGCAAAGTCTTCGCTAATCCTGGAACACCTACCAAAAGACAATGTCCATTACTAAAAATTGAAATAAGCGAATCTTTAACTACCTGATCTTGTCCAATAATTACTTTGCCAATTTCGGCGCGTAAAGCTTTGTAGGTATCACGAAGAGCGTCAACTGCTTCAACATCTGAAGCATAAGTATTTGGTGTTGTCATTTTTGATTAATAAAGGCTAAATTATTGAGTGATCCAATCTTTTAAGGAATCACAAGTTTTATATTCGTCGGCAATCTTAATATACGTAAGTTGCTTCTTTTTGTTCCGCCAAGCTTCAATAGTTTTTTGTTGTTTATCCGTAAGAGCAGCTTCTTGAAGCTTTTGATAATCATCAGTCATGTTTAACCGATGAGGAGCAGTTCTTGATTTCAACAATAAAATTCGATAGGCAAGTTTTCCTTCTTTTGAAGTCACCGACATTGGGTTAGAGATTTCATCAAGATTCATTTTGTCAAGTTGAAATAAAATGGTAGGGTCAACTTGATCAGATTCAAATTTCTTTGAGCCTGAATTTGGATTGATAGCATTTCCTGCATTTAATTTTGTGTCAGCATCATCAGAGAATTGCTCGGCTGCATCTGCAAATTTTAATTTACCACTTCTAATTTCAATCACCACTGAGTCCATTAAAGCTTGTGCTTTTAGTACATCTGCAGTATTATTTTCTGGTTTCAATAAAATATGACGAACATTAATTTTTTCGCCACGTCTTTCAATGAGTTGCATGATATGATATCCAAAGGGGGTTTCAACAATTTCAGAAATCTCCGATTTGTTTTTCAATCTGAATGCCATTGCAGCAAATTCAGGAACAAGATCACCTCGATTAACAAATCCTAATTCACCACCTTGTTTTGCACTTTCCTTATCGGCAGAATATAAAATAGCAAGAGTACTAAATTCTTCGCCTTTTAATATTCTATTTCTTATGTCTGTAAGTTTTTGATAAGCATCTTTTTTTTGCTCTTCACTAACTGCAACATTATGGATGATTTGTCCAAACTCAACTTCCGCATTTACTAATGGCAAACTATCTTTTGGTACAGATTCAAAGAAGGCTTTAACATCAGCAGGTGAAGCAGCAATTCCCTTAGTTACTTTCCCTTGCATTTGTTGAGCTAAAAGTTGATCACGAATTAAAGGCTTAAATTCTTCCTTTACCTCGGGGATTGATTTGCCATAAAAGGCTTCTAGCTTTTCAACAGAACCTAATTGCTGAATATAATACGATAAATTGTTTTCAATTTTTTGATTTATCTGATCATCAGTAACTGTTAAACTATCCAATTTAGCTTGATTTAAAAGCAATTTGTTCAATAATAATTGGTCAAGAATTTTACAGCGAAGTTCATTGCCACCATAATTTCCTTGCTGAGTATATTGTTGGTATTGAGACTCAATTTCAGAACGAAGGACTACCGCATTACCAACGATACCTGCAACTTGATCTACTACAGTTCCATTATTGGTTTGTGCAGATGCAATTTGAACAAAACAAGCAAATACTACTTGAAGTACAAATCTATTTCTTAGGGAGGAAGAACTCCACTTCATGGTCGTTGAGGGCGTTATCATAAGCGGCTTTTTCCATTTCACGGATCATATCCAACTTACGTTTGTTTATAATTAAATTACGAATATTGTCACGCTCAAAACTTAACGGCGACTGACTTTCTTTTATTTTAAAACCTTTAATATTTACTAAATAAATGGTATTTGAATCTGGTATTTCAATAAATCGATTATTACGGAGAAATTGTTCTTTATCGTAAGTTTCGATTGGAACTTTTTTTAGTAAATCATCAAAGAGTAACCATTCTTCATCATTGAAATTATAATCTCTTGCAAATTGGAAACAATAATCTTCCAATAACTTTCTATCTTTTGCATTATCTGATTTAAACCAATTTCGAACTTTTTCAATTTTGGGTGCATTTTTCGGTAATCGAAGGTAAATAACTTTTATGATGTTATCCTTTAATTGAAAGTTATTAGGGTGTTCATTATAATAACTTTCAATTTCCTGATCTGTGATTCCTGTATCTAATTTTTGTCGAATTAATTCACTTTCGTAGATGTAAGTAATTAATGAATTGCGATACTCTTCCAGCTTACTTTCAACATCTTTTTCATCAGCACTCAAATTGTCCTCAGCTTTCTTTAAAACAACTTGTTGTCGAGCCCAATTTTGAATATAATTCTTAATTATGGTAATACTATCATTGTGTGAAGTTCCTTTCGGGACAATGTTTTTTACATCCGCTAAGTAGAGCTTACGATCAAATACACGAGCTATTATTCCTTCTGTATTTTTAGTTTCTTGTTTCTTGAACTTACTACAAGAAAAGGTAAAAAAGAACAGGCATCCGATAATACTTAGCCATAATTTCGAAGTATTAACGCCGGATGCCTGCACTTTAAATTGTTTTATATTCAATTATTTTTTCCAAAGAGTTTGCAAAACCTCATTATTTACTTGAGCTGGATATTTCTTTTTTAAGCCAGCGATCCATTCCTTTTCAAGGTAAGTTTGGTAATCAGCTGTTATTAATCCTTTTGCTTCATCTAAAGCTTTAGGCTCAGGAGCGATCATTTTTTTAAAGTCGAAAATTAATACTTGATCACCGCGACTTACATCACTACTTAAGCCTGCTTTCCACTCAACACCATTAACCATTTCATCTGTTTTAGTATAAACTGCTTCGCGCTTAGAAACTCCGTTGGCAGTGTTTTTATTGATAGAAGAAATTATTTCATCTGCTGATTTTTTACCTTTCACTAATTGTTTGCGTAAATCAGCGGCAGCTTTGCTATTTGTACAAGTATAAACCGTTACTTCAGCACGCTCACCCCACATATAATTCATTTTGTTTTTAGCATAAAATTCTTCTAATCCTGCAGTGTCTTTTACAGCTTTGCTCCAAACCATTTTATCTGTTAAATCGAAAAGTAAAATTCCATCACGATATTCTTTCATCAAGTTTTTAAACTCAGGAAAATTTTTGTCTAATCTACTTTCTTCAAAAGCAAGTACAGCATCAGCCGCCCAATCATTGTACATCTCATTACCAATAATTAATGGTTTAATGGCAGGACGTTTTGTTTGATGAGTAGAAATGTATTTTGCAAAATCTTGTTGAGTAAAGTTAGAAACTACACCATCATCTGTTAAGGTGAATAATGTTTTTGTGAATTTCTCAGCCTTATTTAAATCCCATTCGCCATTGGTTAAATTAGTATCAAGAATAGCTAAAAACTCATCTTTTGTTTTAGGCACTTCTTTATATTGATAATCCTTTTTGATTTTATTTACCATGCTAATTTTACTTGCTTCATTTCTACTATCACGAGCTATCATTTGCTTAAGTTCTGATTTTTTCTCATCAAAAGAAGCAACTCCTCTGCGCTCTAAGCGACGGATAATATGCCATCCGTAAGAAGTTTGAATTGGCGAACTTAGATCACCATCTTTAGCTAATGCAAAGGATGCTTTTTCGAATTCAGGAACCATTCTTCCAGTGCCAAACCAAGGAAGTTCACCACCACGTTTCACGGATCCTTTATCTTCACTGTATTTGTTAACCGCAGTATCCCAAGGCATTCCTTTTTTAAGATCTGCCATTGCTTCTTTAATTTTAGCTTCACCAGCTTTTAAGGTACTATCCGTAGCATCCTTAGGAATTCTAATCATTATATGAGCAACATGAACCTCACCTTGTGCATCGCGAATATCAGCCACTTTTATTAAATGATATCCAAAACGAGTGCGAACAGGCATCGAAACTTGTCCAACTTTTGAATTAAATGCTACCGATTCAAAAGGATAAACCATTTGCATTCCTGTAAAATATCCTAGATCGCCTTTGTTTTCTGCAGCTGATGGATCTTCAGAAGAATCTTTGGCCATTTTACCAAAATCAGCGCCTTTCATGATTAAATCACGAATTTTAATGATGCGATTATAAACTGCAATTGTATCTTTTGGAAGTGCATTCTGATCAAGCTTTAAAAGTATATGGCTTGCCTTTACATCTTTTTTAAGACGATCATATGCTTCCTTAATTAGGCTTTCATTAACATCTTTGTCAGTTAAATAAGGTTGGGAAAGTTGTTTGCGATAACCAGCCAATTCAGATATGAATGACTCACTTGTATCAAGCTTAAGTGCTTCAGCCTCTTTTACTTTCAGCTTGTAATTGATGTAAAGATCTAAGTATTCACGAATAGAAGCTTCTGATGAAATACTATCGCGATTGTTTTTTCTAAAAACGCGTTCAAATTCTGATTTCATTACTGGTTCGTTTCCAATAAGAATTAATTGAGGATCAGTAGGAACAACAAGTGGTGGAGCTACTGCTGGTGATTTCCCCATTCCTGAAGGCTTTGCAGGAGATTTTGCTTTCGAAGGAGTTTGTGCGGAAATGTGAAAATTTAGTGACAATGTAGCCAGTACAGTTATTAATATGGCTTTCTTCATAGTTTTATGTTGTGTTTTTTGCAGGAAGGCAAATGTAGTAAAAGACTACTCTTCAAGCATCTGATTTTAAAAGGATTTAATGAACCTTTAATGAAATAAAAATTAACGAGTTAATTATCTGTTAAAAATTATGTGAGTAGCATAAAAGGTAATATAATTTTC